>NZ_JAMYMR010000008.1:0-241709 GCF_040318635.1 Mesorhizobium sp. M1066 | reverse complement strand
TCGCGGGAATCGGTGACGTTGAACATCACCAGCCTGCCATGACCGCCCTCTCTCAGCGAATTTGCAGAACTCTCAGCACACTACCAACAATTAAGGCACGCGGCAGCGTTCCCTCCCCCTTGTGGGGAGGGTTAGGGTGGGGGTCCTCTTCGAAAGAATCCATATGCAATGTGGGAGGGTGAGAACTGATGCAAAATGCCTGTCGCGGTGCTTGCGCAAGTGCCGCCGAACAGGTTCTGTTGCCACGTTCAGAATCGGTGAGAGCGCGATGATCATCAAGGCCAGAGGCATTTCGGTTTCGCTCGACCTCACGGTCGGCCATATCGCCGACATGGTCGTCGAGGGCGGCGGGCGGCAGCTGAAGCCGCTGCACCGCGCGCCCTGGGTCGATGCGACCGAGACGCTGCCGGACAATTTGCCGGAAGGTACGGTTCGGCTGTCCGGCGATTTTCTCTGCGCGCCGTTTTCGCGCAGCGATGTCGAGGAGGCGCCGCTGCATGGCTGGCCGGCCAACAGCGCTTGGGATGTCACCGAAAGTGCTGCGACGGACGATGGCTGGCGCGCGGTCTACCGCTTGCGGCACAAGGTGATGGGTGCGAGCGTCGACAAGATCCTGACGCTGCGCGACGGCCATCCCTTCCTCTACCAGGAGCATGTGTTTTCCGGCGGCCACGGTGCGATCTCGGTCGCCCATCACCCGATGACGGCGATGACGGGCGGCGGCAGGCTGGCCTTTTCGCCGAAGCGGTTTGCGGCAACGCTGGACGATCCGCTGGAGCCTGATCCCGCGCGCGGCCGCTTCCTGCTGGCCTATCCGGCGCGCTCCGCCGATCTCGGGCATTTCCCCACTGCCGGCGGCGGCACGCTTGATCTCACGGAATACCGCATGGACGACCGCCGCGAGGATTTTATTACCCTCGTCGAAGCCGCACATCGCGGACCAGGCTGGACCGCGCTGGCGCGCCAGGCCGAGGACGATTTGGTGCTGGTGCTGAAGAACCCGGCCGAACTGCCGATCACCATGCTGTGGCTCAGTAATGGCGGGCGCGACTACGCGCCGTGGAGCGGCCGCCACCTGGGCGTGCTCGGCATCGAGGATGGCCGCGCCGCCGTCGGCCATGCCGCCTCGATCGGCGACAACTGGCTGAAGCGCGAAGGGGTCGCGACCGCCTTTGCACTGGGCGAAGGCCAAAGCGTGTCCTTTCGCCATGTCATCGGCGCCATTCCGCTGGCCGGCGGCGAGCCGCCACAGGCGATCACGACGGCGGATGGCCGCATACGACTGGTGACGGGTGGCGCGACGCGGGAGGTTCCCTTCGACAGCGATTTCCTGCGTATTGGCCAGCCAGCGGCCTCATAGGTGGGATTGCGCGGCCGCAGGGTTTGAAATTTCCGTGAACTGTCGCCAAGATGTGGCCGAAATCATCATGCGGAACATGGTGGATTTGAAGCTCCTGCCAGAGAGGCTCTCATGTCCGAAATCGCCCATCTCGCCGCCACCATCTTCAAGCGTGCCGGCAAGGCAAACCGCTTCATCGTCGCCATTGCCGGTCCACCAGGCTCCGGCAAATCGACGCTGTCGGCAAGGCTGCATGAACTGCTGCCGGAAGGTGCTTCGGAAGTCGTGCCGATGGACGGCTTCCACTATGACGACGCCGTGCTCGAGCGGCGCGGCCTGCGCGCGCGCAAGGGCGCGCCGGAAACCTTCGACTTTGCCGGGTTTGAGGCCCTGCTGAAGCGTATCCGTGCCGGTGAACCCGACATCGCCATCCCGGTCTTCGACCGCAGCATGGAGCTGTCGCGCGCCGCCGCTTCGATCGTCGCCACGCAAACCAAGTTCATCCTGGTCGAGGGCAACTATCTGCTGCTCAACGAAGAGCCGTGGTCGCGGCTGGCGCCGCTGTTCGATTTCTCGATCTTCGTCGACGTGCCGCGCAACGAACTCGAGCGCCGCCTGATGGAGCGCTGGCACGGACATGGCCGCTCCGACGAAGATGCGCGCGCCTGGATCGCGTCCAACGACCTGCCCAACATCGAACGCGTGCTCGCGCGGCGCCGGGCTGCCGATCTGGTGATCGGCCTTTCCGCTTGATTCGACGGATTGCGCAAGGGGAACCTTAAGACTTTCAGGCCGTTATCCCGACACGGCAATTGTGCCAGAAGAGGGATTCGGTCCAATGGCAATCAAGGCAAGAAAGCCCGCGCCCGCCAAGGGCAAGGCGACCCAATCCAAGGCCGGCGCCGGCCCGGCGATGACAGCTCGTTCGAAGGACGCCAAGCCGGCCTTCGGCAAGGCAGCGCCGAAGAAAGTGGTGCCGACGGCAGCGAAAGCCGCGCCGAAAGCCGCAAAGCCGAAGAAGCCCGCAAGCTCCAGCGACTCCGTGAGCGGCAGCGCGGTGCGCACGGCCAAGGCGACGGCCAACGTCGCTGCCGGCGCGGTCATGGTCGCCGCCCGAGGTGCTGCGTCGCTCGCTGCTTCCGTCATGGGCAAAGGCGGTTCGAAGGCCAAAGCGAAGGCAAAATAACCGCGCTTCGGAGGCTGGTTGGGCTATCCCTTGGCGGGGATGGTCAGGCCTTTCTGCACCGCCGGCCGCGCCAGGCCGCGTTCCAGCCATGTTCCCACATGGGCGAAATCGTCAAAGCCGACGAGTTCGCGCGCTTCGTAGAATCCGATCAGGTTGCGCACCCAGCCGAGCAGCGAGATGTCGGCGATGGTGTAGTCATTGCCCATGATCCACTTGCGCCCCTTCAGCCTGCCGTCGAGCACGCCGAGCAGCCGCTTTGACTCGTCGCGATAGCGCTCCAGAGGGCGTTTGTCGGCGATCTCGCGACCGGCGAATTTGTGGAAGAAGCCGACCTGGCCGAACATCGGCCCGACCGAGGCCATCTGGAAGAACACCCACTGGATGGTCTCGTAGCGGCGCGCAGCATCGATGGGCATGAGCAGGCCGGTCTTTTCAGCGAGGTAGAGCAGGATGGCGCCGGATTCGAACAGGCCGATCGGCTCGCCGTCCGGACCGTTCGGATCGATGATCGCCGGTATCTTGCCGTTGGGATTGAGCGACAGGAATTCCGGTGTCCAGCTTTCGTTCTGGCCGATGTTGACCCAATGCGGCTCGTAAGGCAGGCCGAGTTCCTCCAGGGCGATCGAAATCTTCACGCCGTTCGGCGTTGTCGCCGAATAGAGCTGGAGCTGGTCCGGACGCTTGGCCGGCCAACGCGTTGCGATCGGAAAGGCGGACAGGTCGGCCATGGAAACTCCTGAATGAGGATTCGCGCCGAGCGGCGCGGTTTTGGCGGGTCGGCCAAGGATTAGACGCGGCGCACGGCACGATCAATGGCGTGCAAGGGTTTAGTTGCGCGCGAACAGTCAACGGAACGGCCTGCTTGGGGCAGATCGCGCGCCCGGCCTTTGCGTTCAGACGGCCTTGAAGGCCAGCACGGCATTGGTGCCGCCGAACGCGAAGCCGTTGCTGATCGCGGCGCGCACCTTGCGCTCGCGCGGCACATTCGGCGTGACGTCGAGGTCGCAATCGGGATCGGCCTCACGAAAATTGGCCGTCGGCGGCACGATACCTTCGCGGATCGCCATCACGCAGGCGATCATCTCCAGCGCACCCGATGCGCCCAGGCAATGGGCGTGCATCGACTTGGTCGACGACACCGAAAGCTTGTAGGCATGGTCGCCGAAGACGCGCTTGATGGCTGCCGTCTCGATCTGGTCGTTGGCCTTGGTGCCAGTGCCATGGGCATTGAGGTAGTCGACATCCTCGGGATTGAAGCCGGCATCGGCCAGGCAGGCGCGCATGGCCGCTGTTGGCCCTTCAACGGTCGGAGCGACAATGTCGGAGGCGTCGGCGGAGAGGCCGGCGCCGGCGACCTCGGCAAGGATGGTGGCGCCGCGCGCCATGGCGTGCTCGTACGTCTCCAGGACCGCCATGCCGGCGCCCTCGCCGAGCGACAGTCCCTGGCGGTCGGCCGAGAATGGCCGGCAGGTGTCGGGCGCCAGCACGCGCAATGCTTCCCAGCCCTTCAGGATGCCCCAGACCAGCGGCGCATCGGTGCCGCCGGCGACCATCACGTCGGCGCGGCCAAGCCTGATCTGGTCGACGGCCGAGGCGATGGCGTGGTTGGATGAGGAGCAGGCCGAGGTGACGCCGAAGACCGGGCCGCGCAGGCCCAGATTCATGCTAACGTGGCCGGAGGCCGCGCTTGGCATGACCTTTGGCACGGTGAAGATACCGGCGCGGTTCTTGCCCTCGACCAGGATGGCACGATAGCTCTCTTCGATCGCCTCCCAGCCGCAAACGCCGACACCGACGACGGTGCCCATCCGATAGGTGGTGGCTTCATTCGAAACCAGGCCGGCCTGCTGCATAGCTTCCCTGGCTGCGATCGTCGCCAGCAGGCTGAAGCGGTCCATCGACACGGTCTGCTTGCGGTCGATGCCGTGATCGGGAAGCGCCTTGATTTCGCAGCCGACCTTGACCTTCAAATCATGCAGTTGGGGACTTGTGATCTGGCCAATGGCCGAGCGGCCGGCGCGCATCTCGTTCCAGATCGCGGACGCGCTGGTACCGAGCCCGCAAATGCCGCCCATGCCGGTGATGACAACGCGCTGCCGCATTCAGTTCAGGCTTTTTTCGCGATCAGCGCGCGCACAGCTTCGACCATGTCGCCGACGTTCTTCAGATTGCTCCACGCGTCGACCGTGTTCATCTCGATCTCGATGCCATACTCTTCCTCAAGATCGAAGATAATCTCCGTCAGCTCGAGCGAATGGATGCCAAGCGAGGTCAATTCGGTGGTGGTGGTGATTTCTTCGCCGCCCGGCTCGGCATGAGCCTTGATCTTCGCGATGATATCCGTTGCCAGCTGGTCGGCCATTCGGTTCCTTCCCCACTATCTCGCGTTTCCCGACGCCAACTGAGCAGCGCCCCTTTTTCTCCTGGTATCAAGCCGCCGTCGTCGTTTAATACCCCCGCCAAGCGCAGCATGACCGTACCAAGGTGGTTCCCTCTATAGAAACCGAAACGTTGTCAAGCAACAAGCTATATCGATCCCCATATCGACAAAGCCGACGGAGTGCTTAACGTGCAGGCATGGATATGGGCGAACCTAGCGGCGAACATGACGGGATTTCGACGCAGCGCGTTGCGGGCGTCGCGCGGCTTTCCTGCGCGCTCAGTGAGGGCCGCACACGCCTGCGGCGCCTCTATCAGGACGGCGCCGCCAAGATAAGAATGCCGGCCGTCTCGACCGATCCGCTCGAAGCGGTGCTGATCAACACCGCCGGCGGGATGACCGGCGGCGACCGTATCGCCTGGGAGGTGGATATCGGCGCGGCCGCTTCGGCATCGATCACTACCCAGGCCTGCGAGAAGATCTACCGGGCGGCATCCGACCGTGCCGAAGTGCGGGTCAATTTGTCGGTCGGCGAAAACGGCCGCATCGCCTGGCTGCCGCAGGAAACCATCGTCTTCGACCGGGCGGCCTTTGCCCGCACGCTCGACGTCGAGCTTGCCGTCGGCGCCGAGGCGCTGGTGCTGGAAGCCGCCGTCTTCGGTCGCCTGGCGATGGGCGAACGCGCCACCCAGGGCAACTTCCATGACCGCTGGCGCGTGCGCCAGGATGGCGCCCTCATTCATGCCGAGGATTTCCGCATCGGACCCGATATCGCCGCTACGCTCGATCGCCCGGCGGTTGCCGGCGGCGCGATCGCGGTGGCGACGCTGCTTCTGGTGTCGCCGCGCGCCGAAGCCCTGCTCGACCGGGTTCTTGAGATCGTCGGCGACCGAGGCAGCGCCAGTGTCTGGAGCGTGAAGAAATCTGGCAAGCTTCTTGCGAGGCTCTACGCCGGGGACGGCTACCGGCTGCGCCAGCGGCTGGTTCCACTCGTCGAATTGCTCAACGGAAGGGCGGGGTTGCCCAAATTATGGTCACTATAGGCCTGTCTCTACCAATCCAGGGAAACGCATGAACCTGACGCCAAGGGAAAAGGACAAGCTGCTGATCGCCATGGCGGCGATCGTGGCGCGCAAGCGGCTCGAACGCGGCGTCAAGCTCAACCATCCGGAAGCGATCGCGCTGATCACCGACTTCGTCGTCGAAGGCGCCCGCGACGGCCGTCCGGTCGCCGAACTGATGGAAGCCGGCGCTCATGTCGTCAGCCGCGCGCAAGTCATGGAAGGCATCGCCGAGATGATCCATGACGTGCAGGTCGAGGCGACTTTTCCCGACGGCACCAAGCTGGTGACCGTGCACGAACCGATCCGTTGAGGAGGACAGGATGCTGGAGCTGCGTCCCAACTGCGAATGCTGCGACAAGGACCTGCCGCCCGAGGCGACGGATGCGCTGATCTGCACCTTCGAGTGCACCTTTTGCGCCGGATGCGTGGAACAGGTGTTGGGCGGCATCTGCCCCAATTGCGGCGGTGGTTTCTCGGCGCGGCCGATCCGCCCGGCAGCGATGCTGAAGAAATACCCCGCGTCGAGTAAACGCGTTCTCAAGGCCGAAGGCTGCGGCCCCCGCAAGGCGGCGTAAACACCAGACCGAGCAAAACGAAAGGCAATAGAATGATCCCTGCCAAACGCCTCTGCCTGTCGGCGATCCTGCTGCTGGCCGCTGCCATGCCGGCCTATGCCCATGTCGGCATCGGCACGGCCTCCTCCTTCACGGCCGGCTTCATGCACCCGCTTTCCGGGCTCGATCACATGACGGTGATGATCGCGGTCGGACTGTGGGCGGCGATCAAGGGCGGCAAGGCGGTTCTTGCCTGGCCGGCGGCCTTTGTCGGCGTCATGCTGGTCGGCGGCGCGCTGGGCATGCTGCATATGCCGCTGCCCTTCGTCGAACCGGGCATACTGGCATCGGTCGTGACGCTCGGGCTCCTGGTGGCGCTGGCGATCGATCTGCCAGTCTCGGTCGGCGTCGCCATCATCGGCCTGTTCGCACTGTTCCACGGCCACGCGCATGGCACCGAGGTGCCGGAGAATGCCGGCGGGCTTGAATACATGGCCGGCTTTGCCATTGCCACGCTGTTGCTGCATGGCACCGGCATCGCCGCCGGTCTCGGTCTCGGCATCCGGTTCCGCGGCCTGGCCCGCGCTGCCGGTGCCGCCTGCGCGGCGATCGGCATCGGTCTCGCCTTCGGCATCGTGTGAGGGTGACCATGATCCCCGGTGAGATCATCACGGTGGGCGGCGACATCGAGCTCAACAAGGGCCTGCCGACCGTCACCCTGAAAGTCGCCAACAGCGGCGATCGGCCGATCCAGGTCGGCAGCCACTACCATTTCTTCGAGACCAATGAGGGGCTGAAATTCGACCGCGAGCGCGCCAGGGGCATGCGCCTCGACATTGCCGCGGGCACGGCCATGCGTTTCGAGCCGGGCCAGGAGCGCGACGTCACGCTGGTGCCGCTCGGCGGCAAGCGCGAGGCCTACGGATTTCAGCAGAAGGTGATGGGCAAGCTGTGAAATCTTCCGGCGCGCTCAGCTCAGTTCGATGGCTTGGCCGCGGCGTAGATGACGATCTTTCCGGGATCGTCGAATTCGACGGCGAGGACATCCTGCGCCTGCACGCGCTGCGATTCGATGGCGTTGAACAGCAGCGCGTTGGCCTCGATCTCCTTGCGCAGCTCCGTGATGTCGTCTTGATGCTGCTTGACCTTGCTTTCTATCTCCGGCGGCGGGCCGCCTTCGCTGCGCGCGGCGTCGGTGAGGAACACGATGTCGACCTTGTCGAGCTTGGACGTCTTGCGCACCGTACCGATGTTTTCACGCGTGCGATCGATCGCCGTGTTGACGCTGCGGGCTTCGGCGGTGGCCTTGGCCTCTTCCTGCTTGACCTGCGAGCCGACGATGCGGTTGACGGTCTCCGTGCTTTCCAGCCCTTGCGCTTTCAAATCGGCAACAGAACCTGCCGCCGCCAGGAACGCCGTGGCGGCGACTGCCTGCATTCTGGTCGAGAAAGAAGTGATCGCCATCGCTCGCTCCTGAGAGAAGTCGTTTCGGGGCGCGGGTTAGCGCGAGAAGAACAAAACGAATCCCGCCCGGCGAAGGTTCCTTTCCCGATGCGGCCGGCAGGCCGGATGCCGGCCCGCCGTGCCGTCTCGTCAGCTCGCCTTCTTGGTGATCAGGGTCAGTGCGCCATTGGGTTCCATGCTGGCGGCGACGACTTGCGCCGAACTGAGCCCCTTGGCCTCCAGCGCCGACTTCACCTTGGGTGTGGCGTCGATCGAGCTGCGCAGTTTCTTCAGGCCGTCATCGCCACGCTGGGCGATCACCTGGTTGACCTGCGTCTGGGTGTCCTTCGGCAGCTCGGTGATGTCGACGATGTTGACGCTCTGGATCGTCGGCACCGCCGGCTGAGCCTGGGGCGTGGCTGGAGCAGGCGTTGCCGGCGCTGGGGCGGGCTGTGGCGCGGGTTGCTGCTGGGCACTGGCGGCGCCCGCCAGCATCAGGCTGGCAGCGGCGGCAAGAATTATTGTTTTGCGCATGGATTTTCCTTTCCATCGATTGGCAAACGGCCGGTCTGGGGTGACCCCCTAACCTCAACCGCCAAATGGGATCAGAAGGTGTCGCCCAGCGGGTCATTGCGTGACCATAGGATGGCAGCAGTGTGCAGCGGCGCTTCAATCCCACCGCATTTCGGCAAACCGCATTTCAGGAGCAATCGCTGATGGCCAGAATTACCCGCGCCGCCTATGCGCAGATGTATGGCCCGACGGTCGGCGACAGAGTGCGCCTTGCCGACACCGAACTGTTCATCGAGGTCGAGAAGGATCTCACCATCCATGGCGAAGAGGTGAAATTCGGCGGCGGCAAGGTGATCCGCGACGGCATGGGCCAGAGCCAGGTTTCCAGGGCGCAAGGCGCCGTCGATACCGTCATCACCAACGCGCTGGTGATCGATGCCAGCGCAGGCATCTTCAAGGCCGACGTCGGCCTCAGGGACGGGCGCATCACGGCCATCGGCAAGGCCGGCAATCCGGACACGCAGGACGGCGTCACCATCATCATTGGTCCCGGCACCGAGATCATCGCCGGCGAGGGCAAGATCCTGACCGCAGGCGGCTTCGATGCGCATATCCACTTCATCTGCCCGCAGCAGATCGAAGAAGCGCTGATGTCAGGTATCACCACCATGCTCGGCGGCGGCACCGGTCCGGCGCACGGCACGCTGGCCACGACCTGCACGCCGGGGCCATGGCACATGGCGCGCATGATCCAGTCTTTCGATGCCTTCCCTATGAACATCGGCCTGTCGGGAAAGGGCAACGCGTCCTTGCCGGCCGCGCTCGAGGAAATGGTGCTGGGCGGCGCCTGTTCGCTGAAGCTGCACGAGGACTGGGGCACGACGCCGGCGGCCATCGACTGCTGCCTGTCGGTCGCCGACGATTACGACGTGCAGGTGATGATCCACACCGACACTCTGAACGAATCCGGCTTCGTCGAGAACACGGTGGCGGCTATCAAGGGCCGGACCATCCATGCCTTCCACACCGAGGGCGCCGGCGGCGGCCATGCGCCCGACATCATCAAGGTCTGCGGCCTGCCGAACGTCATCCCGTCCTCGACCAATCCGACGCGACCCTACACGGTCAACACGCTGGCCGAGCATCTCGACATGCTGATGGTCTGCCATCACCTGTCGCCGTCGATCCCCGAAGACATCGCCTTTGCCGAAAGCCGCATCCGCAAGGAGACCATCGCGGCGGAAGACATTCTGCACGACATCGGCGCCTTCTCGATCATCTCGTCGGACAGCCAGGCCATGGGCCGTGTCGGCGAAGTGGCGATCCGCACCTGGCAGACCGCCGACAAGATGAAGCGCCAGCGCGGCTCGCTGCCGCAGGAAACCGGCAACAACGACAATTTCCGCGTCCGCCGCTACATCGCCAAATACACGATCAATCCGGCCATCGCGCACGGACTGTCGAAGGATATCGGCTCGGTCGCGGCGGGAAAGCGCGCCGATCTCGTGTTGTGGAACCCGGCCTTCTTCGGCGTCAAACCGGATATGGTGCTGATCGGCGGCATGATCGCCGCCGCCCCGATGGGCGACCCCAACGCCTCGATCCCGACGCCGCAGCCGATGCACTACCGGCCGATGTTCGGCGCCTATGGCAAGGCAAGGACCAACTCGTCGGTGACCTTTGTTTCGAAAGCCGCGCTCGAGTCAGGCCTGCACGGCAGGCTTGGCGTCGACAAGCAGTTCGTCGCCGTTGAAAACACCCGCGGCGGCATCGGCAAGCATTCGATGGTGCTCAACGACGCCACGCCGCATGTCGAGGTTGACCCCGAAACCTACGAGGTCCGCGCCGACGGTGAATTGCTCACCTGCGAACCGGCGACGGTGCTGCCGATGGCGCAGAGGTATTTTCTGTTTTGATGCCAATCTGTCGACCGAGACTCGTGAATTTGGTCAAATGTGCCTGAGGAGACGCGCTTCTCACCCGTGCGCCCAGAAAAGCGCACGCACTTTGTCAGCTGTCGGCACAAAACCGTACACGGTTTGTCAACACCGAGATCGAGACGTGTCGTTGGATGGCCTTGGTCGACCTGCATCCTCTGCTTCCAACTTGGAAATCTGGCGCCTTTGGCGCAATATAAGCTGCATGAACAAGATTTTTCGCAAACAGCAATTGACGCCCTATGAGGCCGATTATGCTCAATGGTGCGCCGAACAGGGCGCGCTGTTGCGCGAAGGTCGTCTGTCCGACCTCGACCGCGAGAATCTTGCCGAGGAGATCGAGAGCTTGGGGCGGAGCGACAAAAGGGAAATTGCGAGCAGGCTTGGCACCTTGATCCTTCATTTGCTCAAATGGGGTTTTCAGCCTGAGCAGCGCAAAACTGGATGGCTGCTCACAATCCGTGAGCAGCGACATCGGATTGAAAACCTGCTCGATGAAAGTCCGAGTCTGAAGGCGTATCCGGGGCAGATGCTCGGACGAGAGTTCAAGATAGCAAGATTAAAGGCGCTAGACGAAACCGGCTTGAGAGATCGCGATTTCCCTGTTGATTGTCCATACGCGATCAGGGAAATTCTAGACCATGACTATTTTCCAGGTACGCCGTGGTCTTCGGATAAACTTATTCGCGAGTAGCCGAGAAGTGGCCGTCGCAGATATTTCATCGCGTCGTGAGCATTAGTATCCACCCCATGGCCACCGAAATCGCTTCCGCCCACGACATCTTCCCGCATATCCGCATCGTCATGGGCATGGTGATCGGGCTTGGCGTCGCCCGCCTGCTCTCGGGGGTGGCGCGGATCGTCCAGCATCCCGGCCAGTACAAGCTCTATACCGTGCATCTGGCCTGGGTCGTCTCGGTGCTCCTGATGCTGGTGCATTTCTGGTGGTGGGAGTTCGGCCTCTACGCCATCGAAACCTGGACCTTCGGCAAGTACCTGTTCATCATCTTCTACGCGATCACGCTGTTCCTGCTGTGCGCGCTTTTGTTTCCCGATTCGATGCTGGACTACACCAGCTACGAAGATTTCTTCTATTCGCGCCGGGCGTGGTTCTTCGGCCTGCTGGCGGCGACCTATATGCTCGACGTGGTCGACACGCTGCTGAAGGGGCCGGAGCATTTCGCCCGCTTCGGCAGCGAGTACCTGTTCCGCACGCCGGTCTTCGTCGCGCTTTGCATCATCGCGATCCTGGTGCGCGACCGCCGCTTCCATATCGCCTTCGTGACGGCGGCGCTCATCTATCAGATATCGTTCATCCTGCGGCTCTTCGACACCATCGTCTGAACGAACGCGATGGTCTAGCTTGTTGGGGAAAGGCAGGGTTCGACATGTACAAGGCCGTTGGATCGCGCGGATCCCGGGTCAGCCGCGTTCTCTGGATGCTCGAGGAGCTCCGGCAGCCTTATGAATTCGTCGAGGTCAGGCTGCGCTCACCGGAAGCCTATGCGCTCAATCCCTCCGGCAAGGTGCCGATCCTCATCGATGGCGAACTGACGGTGACGGATTCGGCGGCGATTTGCGTCTATCTCGCCGACAAGCACGCGGACATGGGCATGGGCGCCAACCCAGGCCTAGCCGGTCGCGCCGAAATGGATTCCTGGATGCATTTTGCGCAGAGCGAGCTTGAAGCGCCGCTGTGGAACAAATTGCGCCATCGCTTTCTGCTGCCGAAGGACGTACGCGTCGATGTCGGTCCCGCGGCGGCTTACGATTTTGCCTCGGAGCTGAAGGCGCTGGAGCGGCGGCTGGGCGACAAACCGTTTGCGCTGGGCGCTCGGTTTTCCGCCGTCGACGTGCTGCTCGGCGACATGGGTGGGTGGGCGCGTGCCGGCCGGTTTGAGATCGAGTCCGAACGCGTCAACGCCTATTTCGACCGTGTGCTGGCGCGGCCTGCGCGTGTGCGGGCACAAGCAAATGGAGGATCCATGAAATGAAGCTCAACCTCAACACCGACTTCACCAAATTCCCGCGCGCCGTCTCCGTGCTGTCCGCCGGCAATGCCGGAACCACCCTACCGTCCGGCCGGGCCATTCTCGCCCATGACGAGCGGCATCTGCGCCGCCGCGCCATCGAACTTGCCGACGGCAGCAAGGTGCTGGTCGACCTGCCCGAACCCGTTGCCTTGAACGATGGCGACCGGCTGGTGCTGGAGGATGGCGGTCATATCGAGATCATCGCGGCGCCGGAAGAGGTCTACGACATCCGCGCCCGCGACAGCATGCATCTGGCCGAGCTCGCCTGGCATATCGGCAACCGCCATCTCGCGGCGAGCATCGAGGCCGGGCGTATCCTCATCCTGCGCGACCATGTCATCAAGGCGATGCTGGAGGGGCTGGGCGCCACCGTGACCGACGTTTCCGAACCCTTCAAGCCGGTGCGCGGCGCCTATTCCGGCCATGGTGGGCAAAGCCATGATCACGGCCATGCGCATGCGCACAGCCACGCCGAAGCCCACAGCCATTCTCATGGCGAAGCGCATTCCCATTCGCACAGTCATGCCGGCCACCACCACGATCATGACTGACCAGCCTTCGAACATCGCCCTGCTGCGGCTGATGGCGTGGCTGTCGCCTGCCTTTCCGGTCGGCGGCTTTTCCTACAGCCATGGCCTCGAACGCGCGGTGCATGACGGGCTGGTTGCCGATGCCGAAAGCCTTGCCGACTGGCTGGAAACGCTTGTCGAGATCGGTTCGGGCTGGAACGACGCTGTGCTGTTCGCCGAGAGCTGGCGCCGGGCACGCGGCACCGGTGATCTCGATGAAATGGCGGCACTCGCCGAGGCGCTGGCCGGCTCGCGCGAACGCCACACCGAAACCATGCTGCAAGGTGCGGCCTTCCTCAAAGCGGCGGCGGCCTGGCCAAATCCGGTGCTGGAGCGCTTGCCGGCTGAATGCGCCTATTGCGTCGCCGTCGGCGCCATTGCCGGCGGCAACGGCATCGCGCTTCAGGACGCGCTGTCGGCCTTCCTGCAAACCTTCTTCTCCAACCTCGTGCAGGCGGCGATCCGGCTTGGCATCGTCGGCCAGAGCAAAGCCACAGCTCTGTTGGCCGGCTTCGAGCCACTGGCCCTGGCGACCGCGACCCGCGCCGCGCACTCGACGCTCGACGATCTCGGTGGCTGCGCCTTCGTTTCCGATGTCATGGCGATGAAGCACGAAACCCAGTATTCGCGATTGTTCCGCTCATGATTTTTCTCGCCTTCTCGCTTTCTGCCGTTCTACTCCTGATCACCGCGCTGCACGCCTATTGGGGCCTTGGCGGCATCTGGCCGGGCCAGGATGCGGCCTCCTGCGCCCGCGCCGTGGTCGGTTTTCGCGGCGTCGATGAGATGCCGACGCCGTTCGCCAGTTTTGCCGTTGCCGCGTGCCTGTGCCTGGCGACACTGTGGCCGCTGGCGCTCATAGGCGTCTTTGCCTCGCCCTTTCCCCGAGAGGGGCTCGCCGCCACCTCGCTGCTCATCGGTCTGGTGTTCCTGGGACGCGGCATAGCCGGCTTTACGCCGTGGTGGCGGCGGCTGACGCCGGAACAGCCTTTCGCGCGGCTCGATGTCCGCTATTATTCGCCGCTGTGCCTGTTGATCGGGCTCGGCTTTGCCATCCTCGCCATCACGGAGTTTCCCGCATGACACAGACAAATGGTCCGCTGCGCGTCGGCATTGGCGGCCCGGTCGGTTCGGGCAAGACGACGCTGACCGAAAAGCTGTGCAAGGCGCTGCGCGACGAGTTTTCCATCGCCGTCGTCACAAACGACATCTACACCAAGGAAGACGCCATGATGCTGGCGCGGCTGCAGGCGCTGCCCGAGGACCGCATCATGGGTGTCGAGACCGGCGGCTGCCCGCACACCGCCATCCGCGAGGATGCGTCGATCAATCTGCAGGCGATCGCGCAAATGAACAGGAAATTCCCGGATCTCGACATCGTCTTCATCGAATCCGGCGGCGACAACCTCGCCGCCACCTTCTCGCCCGATCTCGCCGACCTGACGCTCTATGTCATCTCGGTTTGCCAGGGCGAGGAGATCCCGCGCAAGGGCGGGCCGGCAATCACCCGCTCCGATTTCCTGGTGATCAACAAGAGCGACCTTGCTCCTTACGTGAACGTCAACCTCGATGTCATGGAGAGCGACGCCGGCCGCATGCGCGGAAAACGGCCGTTCGGCTTCACCGACCTGTCGCGCGGCAAGGGGCTGCAGGAGGTGATCGATTTCATCATCGAGCATGGCGGCCTGCGAGCCGGCGCTGCCGCAGCCAGCACGGCGGCGTGAAACAGCTATCCTGCACCAACCAAAACCGGTTGCGGGGATCGACTGGCCACGGCATTCTTGCCGAAACCGGAGGATCTTAGGATGAGCCTTGCCCGTCTGCAAAAGGAAACGCTGACCAACCTGCCCTTCTATGAGGAGCGCGTCGATCTCGCCTGTGCCTTCCGCTGGACGGCGCGGCTCAACATGCACGAGGCGGTGGCCAATCATTTCTCGCTGGCCGTCAATGATGGCGGCACACAGTTCCTGATGAACCCCAACCAGGTGCATTTCTCGCGCATCAAGGCGAGCGACCTTCTGATGATCGATGCCAACGATCCAGAAACGCTCTCCGGCCCCAATGCGCCCGACCCGACGGCGTGGGGGCTGCATGGCGCCATCCATCGCAATGTGCGCCACGCGCGCTGCGTCATGCATGTGCACTCGATCCACGCCACGGTGCTGGCATCGCTCGCTGACTCGACACTGCCGCCGATCGACCAGAATTCGGCGATGTTCTTCAATCGCCACGTCGTGGACGCGCATTATGGCGGGCTGGCCTTCGAGGAGGAGGGCGAGCGCTGCTCGCAGCTTCTCGTCGATCCCAAGGTCAAGGTGATGGTGATGGGCAATCACGGCGTGCTGGTCATCGGCGACACGGTCGCCGATGCCTTCAACCGCATGTTCTATTTCGAGCGCGCCGCCGAGACCTACATCAAGGCGCTGTGGACCGGCCGCCCGCTGCGCACGCTGTCAGATGCGATCGCCGAAAAGGCCGCGAGCGAGATGGACGACTATCCCGGCCAGGCCGAACGCCATCTCAGCGAGCTGAAAGCGATCCTCGACGAGCAGGAACCGGCCTACCGGAACTGATTGCCTTACAGGCCTAGTTCTGCCCGGAGCTGATCGGCGCTGTTGATGACGACGGCGCCGGGCGGGCCCTCCATCGGCTTTTCCGGCCAGAAGATCGTCTTCATGCCCGCCGCCAGTCCCGCCATGGCGCCCGGCCAGCTGTCGTCGATCGCCACGGCGTGCGCGGGGTCGACACCGGCCAGATACGCGGCGCGCAGGAACGGCTCGGCATGCGGCTTGCCTTCGCGCACGTCGTTGCGGCTGATCGTCTTCATGCCGGGGTAGATCAGGCCGACCATGCTCAGATTGGCGTCGACGATCATCCGGTCCGAATTCGAGACCACGGCCTGCTGGATGCCTCTTGCACGCAGCTCGTTGAAGATCTCGATCGCGCCGGGGCGCGGCTTCAAGCTCTCCACCAGCGGCAGGTAGTGTTCGTATTTGCGCACGATCCAGTCGTCGAAAGGCAGGTCCAGACCGAACTCGTCGCGCATCATCTCGTAGACCGGCCAGGCGGCAACGCCGAGCACGCGCTCATGCAGATCGTCCGGCGGGACAAGGCCGACATTGCGCATCGCCGCCATCAGGGCTGCTTCGTGCAGCGGTTCGCTGTCGACCAGCGTGCCGTCCATGTCCCAGAAAACCGCTTTCGGCATCATGTGAGGCTCCTTTTTGCCATCCCTTAAAGGGTTTGAGCCGGGAGATAAACCTTCGGAGCGCAAGAACCTGCCGCCTGCCGGGACCGCGGCCAAGTCTCTTTGGCGACAGAGACTTCGTGGGAGAAGAAAAACTGGGCCGTGCTTACGTCGATGAATTGCAAGCAATTGCCCCCGAGATTGACAATTGCGCAGCAGGCCGTTCCCTGCGAAAGTGGGGCATGGCCGCTCTCATGACCGGCGGTCTCGGGAGGCAGGACTTTGAATAGCCGGCAGGATGGTGGCAGCAACAGGCTGGACGACGCGGCGCGCGCCGGCTGGCTTTATTATGTTGCCGGCAACACACAGGACCAGATTGCCGCCACACTTGGCATCTCGCGGCAGACAGCGCAGCGGCTGGTTTCGCTGGCGGTGTCGGAGGGCTTGATCAAGGTTCGCGTCGACCATCCGATCGCCAACTGCCTCGGTCTGGCGGCACGGCTGAAATCGCGCTTCGCGCTCGATCTGGTCGAGGTGGTGCCGAGCGATCCCAATTCATCCTCGACCACGATCGGCATCGCCGAGGCGGCTGCCGCCGAGATCGAGCGACGACTGCGGTCGCCGACCCCGATCGTCATGGCGATCGGCACCGGGCGCACGCTGAAGGCGGCGATCGAGCAGCTGCCGCCGATGGAATGCCCGCAGCACAAGGTGGTGTCGTTGACCGGCAACATCTCGCCGGACGGCTCGGCCGCCTTCTACAACGTCATCTTCACCATGGCCGACAGGGTCAAGGCGCGCTCCTTCCCGATGCCGCTGCCGGTCATCGCCTCTTCGCCGGAGGAGCGCGAGATGCTGCTCAACCAGCCGATGATCCAGCCGACGCTGGCGCTGGCGGCGGAAGCCGACGTCACCTTCATCGGCATTGGTGACCTCGGCCCGAAGGCGCCGCTCTACGAGGACGGCTTCATTTCGGAGAGCGAATTGAAGGCGCTGCAGAAGGCCGGCGGCATCGCGGAGATCGTCGGCTGGGTGTTCGATAGGGAGGGCCGCATGATCGAGGGCATCACCAACGACCGGGTGTCGTCGGCTTCGCTACCGTCACGCGAGAAATCGCTGGTCATCGCACTGGCGATGGGCGAACGAAAGCTGCCAGGCATCCTGGCGGCCGCGAACCGGCGGCTGATCAACGGCCTCATCACCGATGAACGGACCGCCGCCGCCCTGCTGGCTGGCATCTGACCGGACCCACAACCGGTTTGCGATAAGGCCAACCGCACTAGCCGTGCCGCCCGAAAGGGTCGTTGCCATCGAGAAACCCGAGATCGCGCTGCAGATGCGGCGACAGGTCCCTGATATCGAGATGTGCCCGTTTTTTGGCCGCGAACCAGCCGAATCCATCCGCCAGCCACGAAAACCAGCGGTGATCCGGTGCGGGAGTGCATTTTTGCTGCGCCATGGTCATGATCGTCAACCTTCGCTATCTTGGACCCGAATGACGGGTTGACTGGGAATGTCGGTCTTGCCGGCGGTCTTTGCCAATCGAACATCGATCATGATCCATAAGGAGGCCTTATGCCGGACCTCGGCTCGCGACAGGTTTCGCCACTCCCGCCGCTGCAGGCGATCCGGGTGTTCGACGCGGTGGCGCGGCATCTTTCCTTCACCAAGGCCGCCGGCGAACTCGCCATGACGCAAGCGGCGGTCAGCTATCAGATCAAGGTGCTGGAGGAGCGTGTCGGCGCGCCGCTGTTCCTACGCCGGCCGCGGCAGATCGTCTTAACCGAGGCCGGGCAGCGCCTGGCACCTGCGGTCAGCGAGGCCTTCGCCATCCTTGGCCAGGCCTATGCCGCGGTGCGTGGCGGGGCCGACGGCTTGCTGTGCGTCACGACGGTGCTGACATTCGCCTCGAACTGGCTCGCGCACCGGCTGGGGTCGTTCCAGATCGCCCATCCGTCGCTGGCGGTGGGGCTCTAAACGTCGAGCCGCCTGACCGACTTTGCCCGCGAGGATACCGATATTGCCATCCGCTCGGGCGGCGGCAAATGGCCGGGCCTGGAAGCGCACAAGCTGCTCGATGCCGACTTCACGCCGATGCTGAGCCCGAAACTCGCGGCGACCATCGGCGGCGTCAGGGAACCGGCCGACCTCTTGCGGCTGCCTATCCTCGATCCCGGCGACATCTGGTGGACGGAATGGTTCTCGGCTGCTGGCGTGCACTCGCACGATCTTGCCAAGCGGCCCGGCAGCAGCATGGGCGCGCAGGCCTATGAGGCCAATGCGGCGATCGCCGG
Organism: Mesorhizobium sp. M1066; assembly: GCF_040318635.1. Taxonomy (NCBI): domain Bacteria; kingdom Pseudomonadati; phylum Pseudomonadota; class Alphaproteobacteria; order Hyphomicrobiales; family Phyllobacteriaceae; genus Mesorhizobium; species Mesorhizobium sp. M1066. The sequence continues at coordinate 223,210 of NZ_JAMYMR010000008.1, read as the reverse complement.
TCATGGCGTCGCGATCCTGACCAGGGCGCTGTTCAAGGCGGAACTCGCGGACGGGCGCCTGATCCAACCTTTCGATCTGGTTGGCGACGACGGCCATGCCTATTGGCTGGTCTATCCCGAGGCGCGCCGCAACGTGCCGAAGATCCGTGCCTTCCGCGACTGGCTGCTGGCCGAGATCGCCTGCTGACCGGCAAGCTTCCGGGCTGCACCTGGTTCTCGCAGATGTATCCGCCGTTCCCTCACTGTATGCGGCCGGGACGATCCGCGCCCTGGCAATTTCGCTCGTCCCGGCCTGCGGTGTCGCCCAAGTGCTGCGCTGCAGCATCGAATCCGGCTTGACATAATTCACGCCAAGTGAGTAATTGCCCAAAGCCAAGGCAAATGCTCATCTTGGTTCAAGGGAGGAATTTGATGAAACTTCGCACGCTCACCCTGGGCTTGTTGTCGGCCAGCACGCTTGCGTTCGCCGCACATGCCGAATCCATCACCATCGCCACCGTCAACAATGGCGATATGGTCCGCATGCAAAAGCTGACCGAGGACTTCACCAAGGCGAACCCCGACATCCAGCTCAACTGGGTTACGCTCGAAGAAAACGTGCTGCGCGAGCGCGTCACCACCGACATCGCCACCAAGGGCGGCCAGTACGACGTGATGACCATCGGCACCTATGAGGTTCCGATCTGGGCCAAGCAGAGCTGGCTGCTGCCGCTCGACAAGCTCGGCGACGACTATGACGCCAAGGACATCATCCCGGCCATCGCCGGCGGCCTTTCGGTCGACGGCAAGCTCTATGCCGCGCCCTTCTACGGCGAAAGCTCCTTCGTCATGTACCGCAAGGACCTGATCGAGAAGGCCGGACTGAAGATGCCCGACGCGCCGACCTGGGACTTCATCAGGCAGGCCGCCGACAAGATGACCGATCGCGCCAATGGCGTGAACGGCGTGTGCCTGCGCGGCAAGGCCGGCTGGGGCGAGAACATGGCTTTCCTGACCGCCATGTCGAACTCCTTCGGGGCGCGCTGGTTCGACGAGAACTGGAAGCCGCAGTTCGATCAGCCGGAATGGAAGAACACGCTGCAGTTCTATGTCGACCTGATGAAGGCCGACGGCCCTGAGGGTGCGTCCTCCAACGGCTTCAACGAAAACCTGGCGCTGTTCCAGCAGGGCAAATGCGGCATGTGGATCGACGCCACCGTCGCTGCGTCCTTCGTTTCGGATCCGAAGAACTCGACCGTCGCCGACAAGGTCGGCTATGCGCTGGCGCCCGACAATGGCCTGGGCAAACGCGGCAACTGGCTGTGGGCCTGGTCGCTGGCCATTCCCGCCGGCACGCAAAAGGCCGATGCCGCCGAGAAGTTCGTCTCCTGGGCGACCAGCAAGCATTATGCGGAGCTCGTCGCTTCGAAGGAAGGCTGGGCCAACGTTCCTCCGGGCACGCGCTCCTCGCTCTATGCCAATGCCGAGTACCAGAAGGCGGCTCCGTTCGCCAAGATGACGCTGGACTCCATCAACGCCGCCGACCCGACGCATCCGACCGTCAAGCCGGTGCCCTATGTCGGCGTGCAGTTCGTCGCCATCCCCGAGTTCCAGGGACTTGGCACCACTGTCGGCCAGCTCTTCTCGGCGGCTCTTGCCGGCCAGTCGAGCGTCGACGATGCCCTGAAGCAGGCCCAGGACGCTGCCACCGCGGCAATGACCGAAGGCGGTTATATCAAGTAAGGCTCCTCCCGGTGCCGAATGCCGGTCGCCTCCTGACCGGCAACGGCCGCCCGAATTCCCAGTTCGGGCGGCCGCCTTTAACGCCTTTTGAAAATTCCGTCTGACCAGTGAAGGGTGACCGTCATGGCTACTCAGCAGACCCGTTCGCTTGCCCGTTTCATGATGGCGCCATCCGTGGTGCTGCTGTTCGTCTGGATGATTGTGCCGCTGGTCATCACCATCTGGTTCTCCTTCCAGCAGTACAACCCGCTCAATCCGATCCGCGACGGCTTCGTCGGCTTCTCGAACTACGCGCTGTTCTATTCCAACCCGGCCTTCCTGCAATCGATCCTCAACACGCTCACCTTGGTGGTCAGCGTGCTTTTGATCACGGTGATCGGCGGTATCCTTCTGGCGTTGCTGATCGACCAGCCGATGTGGGGCCAGGGCATCGTGCGCATTCTGGTCATCTCGCCGTTCTTCGTCATGCCGCCGGTGGCCGCGTTGGTCTGGAAGAATATGATCATGCACCCGCAATACGGAGTGTTCGCCGATATAGCGCGCTTCTTCGGGGCCCAGCCGATCGACTGGTTCGGGCAACATCCGATGCTGGCGATCATCATCATCGTCGCCTGGCAGTGGCTGCCTTTCGCCACGCTCATTCTCTTGACCGCGTTGCAGTCGCTCGACGGTGAGCAGAAGGAAGCCGCCGAGATGGACGGCGCCGGCTTCATCAGCCGCTTCATCTATCTGACGCTGCCGCACATGTCGCGCGCCATCACGGTCGTCATCCTGATCCAGACGATCTTCCTCCTCTCCGTCTATGCCGAGATCCTCGTCACCACCAATGGCGGCCCGGGATACGCCTCCACCAACCTGCCCTTCCTCGTCTACCAGAAGGCGTTGCTGGAGTTCAAAATCGGCCAGGCATCCGCCGGCGGCGTGATCGCCGTCATTCTCGCCAACATCGTTGCCTTCTTCGCCATGCGCGCGGTCGGCAAGAACCTGGACAAGTAAGGGAGGCTACGATGGCACGCTCAGTCACCACCCAGCACAAGACGATTGCGACAATTGCCGCCTGGATCGTCGCCCTGCTGATCTTCTTCCCGATCCTCTACACGATCATCACCTCGTTCAAGTCGGAGCAGGAAGCCATCCAGGGCTTCAGCATCATCCCGTCGGGAACGTTCGAGAGCTATGCCGAGGTTCAGGCGCAAAGCGGCTACTTCAAGTTCTTCTTCAACTCGGTGCTGCTCTCGGTCGGCTCGACCATCCTGGCCCTGCTGGTCGCCATACCGGCGGCATGGTCGATGGCCTTCTCGCCGACCAAGCGGACCAAGGACATCCTGATGTGGATGTTGTCCACCAAGATGATGCCCGCGGTCGCCGTGCTGTTCCCGATCTACCTGATCTTCCGCGACACAGGACTGCTCGACAGCCGCATCGGCCTGATGATCATGCTGATGCTGATCAATCTGCCGATCGTGGTGTGGATGCTCTACACCTACTTCCGCGAAATACCGGGAGAGATCCTGGAAGCGGCGCGCATGGACGGCGCATCGCTGTGGAACGAGATCGTCTATGTGCTGACGCCGATGGCGGTGCCGGGCATCGCCTCGACGATGCTGCTCAACATCATCCTGGCCTGGAACGAGGCGTTCTGGACGATCCGGCTGACGACGACGGAAGCCGCACCCTTGACCGCTTTCATCAGCTCGTTCTCCAGCCCGCAAGGCCTGTTCTGGGCCAAGCTTTCGGCCGCCTCGACACTGGCCATCGCGCCGATCCTGATTATGGGCTGGTTCAGCCAGAAGCAGCTGGTGCGCGGCCTGACATTTGGTGCGGTGAAATAACGGACGTTGCCTGAAGCAATCGGCAGAAATAACCCCTCGGGGAGGAAATCATGGGAAACATCACGCTCAAGAACGTCTCCAAATCCTTCGGAGCGACGTCCATCATCCCCGGTCTCGACCTGGTGATCGAGAATGGCGAATTCGTCGTCTTCGTCGGCCCGTCGGGTTGCGGCAAGTCAACGTTGCTGCGCCTGATCGCCGGGCTCGAGGACACCAGCGGCGGCTCCATCAACATCGACGGCCGCGACGTCACCGGCGAGGCGCCGGCCAAGCGCAAGCTGGCCATGGTGTTCCAGTCCTATGCGCTGTATCCGCATATGACGGTGGCCAAGAACATCGGCTTCCCGCTGAAGATGGCCGGCGAGGACAAGGCGACTATCGACAAGAAGGTGGGAGACGCGGCGCGCGTGCTCAACCTGACCAACTATCTCGAACGCCGGCCGGGCCAGCTTTCCGGCGGCCAGCGCCAGCGCGTCGCCATCGGCCGCGCCATCGTGCGTCAGCCGACCGCCTTCCTGTTCGACGAACCGCTGTCCAACCTCGATGCGGCACTGCGCGGCACCATGCGGCTGGAGATCAGCGAGTTGCACCATCAGCTCAAGACCACCATGATCTACGTTACCCACGACCAGGTCGAAGCCATGACCATGGCCGACAAGATCGTCGTGCTGAACGCCGGCAACATCGAGCAGGTCGGCTCGCCGATGGAGCTCTACAAGACGCCGAAGAACCTGTTCGTCGCCGGCTTCATCGGCTCGCCGAAGATGAACCTGATAGAAGGCGCGCCGGCTGCCAAAAACGGCGCCAAGACCATCGGCATCCGTCCCGAGCATCTGGAGATCTCGACCACGGCGGGCGAATGGAAAGCCACTGTCGGCGTCGCCGAACATCTCGGCTCCGACACCTTCCTGCACGTCCAGTCCGATGGCGTCGGTCCGCTGACAGTGCGCGCCGACGGCGAACTCGCCGTCCGTCACGGCGACACCATCTATCTGACAGCGGACAAGGCCAAGCTGCACCGCTTCGGCGCCGACGGAAAGGCGATGTGAGCATGAGACTGGCCGGCAAATCCGCGCTGATCACGGGTTCGGCCCGCGGCATCGGCAGAGCCTTCGCCGAAGCCTATGCCGGCGAAGGCGCAACCGTCGCCATCGCCGACATCAATCTCGAGGCGGCGCAGAAAACGGCCGCCGAGATCGGCGGCAAGGCCTATGCGGTCAAGCTCGACGTCACCGACCTCGCCTCGATCGAAGCGGCGGTGAAAGCCGTCGAGACGAAGACCGGCGGCCTGGATATCCTGATCAACAACGCCGCCCTGTTCGACCTGGCGCCGATCGTCGAGATCACCAAGGCAAGCTACGACAAATTGTTTTCCGTCAATGTCGCCGGCACGCTGTTCATGCTGCAGGCTGCCGCCCGCTCGATGATCGCCGCTGGCCGGGGCGGCAGGATCATCAACATGGCGAGCCAGGCCGGACGCCGCGGCGAGGCACTGGTCGGCGTCTACTGCGCCACCAAGGCCGCCGTCATCTCGCTGACCCAGTCGGCGGGGCTCGACCTCATCAAGCACCGCATCAACGTCAACGCGATTGCCCCTGGCGTGGTCGACGGCGAGCACTGGGATCACGTCGATTCGCTGTTCGCCAAATATGAAAACCGGCCGAGGGGCGAGAAGAAGAAACTGGTCGGCGAGGCGGTGCCCTATGGCCGCATGGGCACGGCGCAGGACCTTACCGGCATGGCGGTTTTTCTCGCCAGCGCCGACGCCGAATACGTCGTCGCCCAGACCTACAATGTCGACGGCGGCCAGTGGATGAGTTGAGGGCGGGGGACGGCCTCTGCTCCTCGTACCTCCGCGAGGAGCAGAGGCCGACATCAGCGGCTGTATCGACCTCAAGAAATGCCACCCCTTATCCTCTCCGCGTGGAGAGGGCGTAACGAAGGCCGAAGCCCGGCCGAAGGGTAAAACAGATGACCGTAAAACTCTCGTCCTCAAACCTCTCCAAGCTGCCCACTGAGGTCGCCGGTCCGAAGTATGACCGCGCAACATTGAAGGCCGGCATCGTGCATTTCGGCGTCGGCAATTTTCACCGCTCGCATCTGGCCGTCTATCTCGACGATCTGTTCAATGCGGGCATCGGCCATGACTGGGCGCTGATCGGCGCCGGCGTGTTCGACGGTGAAAAGATCGGTCGCGGCAAACTGGAAGAGCAGGACTGGCTGACCACCGTGGTCGAGCAGGACAGCGGCCATATGAGCGCACGCGTCACCGGCGCCATGATCGACTTCCTGATGCCTGGCGATGCCGCCGGCATCATCGAACAGCTTGCCGACCCGGCCATCAAAATCGTTTCGCTGACCATCACCGAAGGCGGCTATTTCATCGACCCGGCCTCCGGCGTGTTCAACCCGACCCATCCCGACATCGTCGCCGATGCTCAACCGGGCGCCACGCCGAAGACGGTGTTCGGCATCATCCTTGCCGGGCTGGTGCGGCGGCGCGACGAGGGCACCGTGCCGTTCACGGTCATGTCGTGCGACAACATTCCCCACAATGGCCATGTCACCTCCGACGGCGTCATCGGCCTGGCCCGCCTGATAGACGAGGACCTGGCGAACTGGCTCAGCGAGCATGTCGCCTTTCCGAACGGCATGGTCGATCGCATCACGCCGGCCACCACCGACCGCGAGCGCGGCATTCTCGCCAAGGATTTTGGCCTCGAGGACAACTGGCCGGTGTTTTGCGAACCGTTCCGGCAGTGGGTGCTGGAGGACCATTTCACCGATGGCCGGCCGCCGTTGGAAAAGGTCGGCGTGCAGTTCGTCAAAGACGTTGCGCCCTACGAATTGATGAAGATCCGCATCCTCAATGGCGGCCACGCCACCATCGCTTATCCGGCCGGGCTGATGGACATCCATTTCGTCCATGAGGCGATGCAGGAGCCGCTGGTGAGCGGGTTTCTGGCCAAGCTCGAACGGGAGGAAATCATCCCGACCGTGCCGCCGGTGCCGGACACGGTCCTGGAAGATTATTACCAGCTCATCGAGAGCCGCTTCTCCAATCCCAAGATCGGCGACACGGTGCGCCGGCTCTGCCTCGACGGCTCCAACCGCCAGCCGAAATTCATCATCCCGACCATCGCCGACCGGCTGAAGGCCGGGAAAAGCGTCGTCGGCCTGGCGCTGGAATCAGCGCTCTGGTGCCGCTACTGCTTCGGCACGACCGACAGCGGCGCCGTCATCGAGCCCAACGATCCGAGCTGGGACCGGCTGCAAGCGACGGCAAAGGCGGCAAAGGATGCTCCCGCCGCCTGGCTCGCCATGGATGACATCTATGGCGATGTCGGCCGCGCGACGGCGTTTGTCGAGGCCTTTGCCCATGCGCTCGACGTGCTGTGGGCGAATGGCGCGCGGGCGACGCTGACGCGCTACCTCGCCGGCAAGCTCTGAGAGCCATTCTCCGTCATGACGGCTGAGCTGGTCATCTTCGACTGCGATGGCGTGCTGGTCGACAGCGAGGCGCTCTCCGTATCGGCGCTGCTTGGCATGGTCAAACTTGCCGGCGGCAGCGTCAGTGAGGACGCCGCCTACGAGCATTTCCTCGGCAAGAGCATGAAAAGCGTGCGCGAGATCCTCGGCCGCGACTTCGGGCTCGATATCACCGACCTGCACCTGACCGAGATGCGCGTCGAATTGATGCGCAAATTCCGTGAGGAGCTGAAGCCGATCGCCGGCGTCAAGGAGATGCTGCCCAAGCTTGGGCTGCCGTACTGTGTCGCGTCCTCGGGCACGCTCGACCGCATCCGCTACGCGCTCGACGTCACCGGATTGCTTGGGCTGATGGAACCGCATCTGTTCAGTGCCACCATGGTGGCCAAGGGAAAGCCCGCGCCGGATCTGTTCCTGCATGCCGCCGCCAGCATGCGGGCCCATCCGCGCAAATGCCTCGTCGTCGAGGACAGCCCGGCCGGCATCGCTGCTGCGCGCGCGGCGGGGATGCGCGTGCTCGCCTTCACCGGCGGATCGCATGCCGGCAATCCCGCCTTGAAAGCGCGGCTTGCGTCGAGTGAACCGGACTTTATATTCGCTGACATGCTGCAATTGCCCGATCTGATTGCAGGCCTGGGAGCGAGAGACAGAGCATCTTGACGAAACAGTTCGTTTGCGCGGTCGATGTCGGCACCGGGAGCGCTCGCGCGGGCATTCTCGACACCAGTGGCACCTTGCTCGGCCGCGCCGAGCGGCCGATCGCCATGAACCAGCCGAAGCCCGATCACGCCGAGCATGATTCGCGCGATATCTGGTCGGCCGTCTGCACCGCCGTGCGCGCTGCCCGCGAAAAAGCCGGTGTCGAGCCTGAGGACATTGTCGGCATCTCCTTCGATGCCACCTGTTCGCTGGTGGTGCGCGACCGGCAAGGCAGCCAGCTCAGTGTCTCGGTCACGGGCGACAAACGCTGGGACACCGTCGTCTGGCTCGACCACCGCGCCATTGCCGAGGCCGACGAATGCACGGCAAGCGGCCACGCCGTGCTGAATTACATCGGCGGCGTCATGTCGCCGGAAATGGCGACGCCGAAACTGATGTGGCTGAAGCGCAATTTGCCGCAGACGTGGAATGAAGCCGGCTATTTATTCGACCTGACCGATTTCCTGACCTGGCAAGCGACGGGTTCGCTGGCCCGCTCGCAATGCACGCTGACCGCCAAATGGACCTATCTGGCACATGAGGACACAGGCTGGCGGCGCGATTTCTTCGAACTCGTCGGCCTCGGCGATCTTTTCGAGCACGGCAACCTGCCGGAGAGGGCCAGGCCGGTCGGCACCGATATCGGCCGATTGACGGCGCAAGCGGCGGCCGAGCTTGGGCTGAGCGAGAAATGCCGGGTCGGCGCCGGGGTCATCGATGCCTATGCCGGCGCACTTGGCGTGCTCGGCGGCTTTGCCGGCGACGAACAGGACATCGGCCGGCATTTGGCGCTGATCGCCGGCACGTCGAGCTGCGTCATGGCGATGTCACCGGATCCGCAGCCCTTCGCCGGCGTCTGGGGGCCGTATTACGGCGCGGCGCTGCCCCGGCTGTGGCTGTCGGAAGGCGGCCAGTCGGCGACCGGCGCCCTGCTCGACCACATCATCCGCTGGCACGGCGCCGGCGGCGAGCCGGATGCCGCCATGCATGCGAAGATCGCCAGGCGTGTCGCCGAGCTGCGCGCCGCCGAGGGCGACAACCTCGCCGCAAGGCTACATGTGCTGCCCGACTTTCATGGCAACCGCTCACCGCTCGCCGATCCGCATGCCGTCGGCGTCGTCAGCGGGCTGACGCTGGACTCCTCCTTCGACAGCCTGTGCAAGCTCTACTGGCGCACCGCCGTCGGCATCGCGCTCGGCGTGCGCCACGTGCTGGAGGCGCTGAACGAGAACGGCTATCTGATCGACACGCTGCACGTCACCGGCGGCCACACCAAGAACCCGCTGCTGATGGAACTCTACGCCGACGCCACCGGCTGCACGGTGATCGAGCCGCTGGCCGACGAGGCGGTGCTGCTCGGCACCGGCATGATCGCCGCCACCGCTGCCGGGCTGTTTCCCGACCTCAACGCCGCCTGTCTTGCCATGCAGCAAGGCGGCAGGAGGCGCCCGTCGAACCCGAAATCATCAGGGCGTTTCGAGCGCGACTACAAGGTTTTCCTCGAAATGCACCGCCAGCGGCGGATGCTGGACGCGATCCGGTAGAGCATTGGGGCCGGTCCCTGGCTCAATCCGTTCCCGTCCCTCCTCTCTTGCCTTCATGTCGCGTTTCGTCCAGAAGCTGACGCAAACGCCGCGAAACCGAAGGTTTTGCCGTTTGACATGCGGCTTCCGGCTCTGGCCGACGTGCCGTAGCTGGAAAGAGCGGAACAATGTCTGCGATCGAAGCCGGCGCTCGCGCGCCGGAAAATCTTTGGCGTCAGGAAATCAGGGCGACGCTGGCGCTCGCTTGGCCGATGGTGCTGACCAATCTCGGCCAGACCGCGATGACGGCCACCGACGTCATGATGATGGGTCGTCTGGGCTCGGATACGCTGGCTAGCGGCGCGCTTGGCGCCAACCTTTATTTCATGCCGCTGATCTTCGGCCTCGGCCTGATGCTGGCGACCTCGCCGATGATTGCCACCGAGCTTGGCCGCCGCCGCTATTCGGTGCGCGACCTGCGCCGCACCGTGCGCCAGGGCCTGTGGCTGGCGATCCTGATCTCGATCCCGATCTGGCTCGTGCTTTGGCACGGCGAGGGCATTCTATTGGCCATGGGCCAGGACCCGGTTCTGGCGCATCAGGCCGGCATCTATCTGCGCTGGCTCGAATGGGCGGTGCTGCCCTTCTACGGCTATATCGTGCTGCGCTCGTTCATCTCGGCTCTGGAGCGGCCGGGCTGGGCGCTGGTCATCGTCTTCGTCGCCGTCGCCTGCAACGTCTTCTTCAACTGGGTGTTCATGTTCGGCAATCTCGGCGTGCCGGCAATGGGCATTGCCGGTTCGGGCCTTGCCACCTCGCTGTCCTCAATGCTGATGTTCATCGGCCTGGCTGCCGTGGTGATGCTGGAGAAGAAGTTCCGCCGCTACCGTCTGTTCGGGCGCTTCTGGCGCGCCGACTGGCCGCGCTTCAAGGGACTGTTGCGGCTCGGCCTGCCGATTGCCGGCATTCTCGCCTTCGAGGTGACGATCTTCAATGCGGCGGCCCTGCTGATGGGTCTGATCGACGCGGATTCGCTGGCGGCGCACGCGATCGCCATCCAGATCGCCTCGATCTCCTTCATGGTGCCGCTTGGCCTCAACCAGGCGGTGACGGTGCGCGTCGGGCTTGCGCACGGCGCCGGCAATCCGGAAGGCGTTTCGCGCGCCGGCTGGACCGCTTTCGTCATCGGCGTCTCGTTCATGGCGCTGATGGGGCTGGTGATGATCCTGTGGCCGCATCCGCTGATCAGCGCCTTCATCGATCTGGGCAATCCGGCCAATGCCAGGGTGATCGCGCTTGCGGTGTCGTTCCTGGCCTTTGCCGCGCTGTTCCAGGTCTTCGACGGCGCCCAGGCGGTGGCCGCCGGCATGCTGCGCGGCCTGCACGACACCAAGGTGCCGATGATCTATGCCGCGATCGGCTATTGGGGCGTCGGCCTGCCGCTCGGCGTGCTGCTCGCCTTCCATTTCGGCCTGCATGGCGTCGGTATCTGGATCGGCCTGTCGACGGGGCTGGCCGTGGTGGCCGCGCTGCTGCTGGCGCGCTGGCTGCGGCGCGACCGACTGGCGCCGCCGCTGGTGTTTGAGCATTGAAACAGAACGGCCGGTGGCCCGGCGGCTGTTGTCCTGTGGGCGTTGGCTCATTGAACAACGCCTTCACAACTCCGCGATGGAGGCGGTCAGAATGTCGGCGGCGTGTTGACCCAGAGGATACGGACCGTGGTCGAACCGATATTGCGGTAGCCATGGCCGAGTTCGGAGTTGAAATAGAACGCGTCGCCTGCCTCGAGCGCCACCACGTTCGCCTCGACCAGCAACTCGACGGAACCTTCGAGCACGTAGCCGAATTCCTGTCCCTTATGGCTGATCAACTCGAGGCTGCCGCCGCCGGCCTCGATCACGTGGACGTTGATCTGCAGCAGATACTCCGGACCGGATGGCACCAATTGCTCGAGCACGACATGGTTGCCCGAGCGCCGATGTCCCGTCTCCATGTGCGGACGCTCGTTTTGCCGCAACACGAACACTTCCGAGGCATTGTGCTGCAGCGTGCCGAACATAGCGTTCATGTTGATGCCCAGCGCCTGCACCAGCCGGTGCAGAGCCGCCATCGAGGGCGTCGCGCGGTCGTTTTCGATCTTCGAGAGATAACCCTCGGTCAGCCCGATGCGGGCGCCGAGCTCTTCCAGGCTGAGGCCAAGCACCTGTCTGGCATGGCGCAGCTTGACGCCGATCCTCGGGGTTCCGTTTCTGTCGCGCATGTCAGGTCCGCGTCTTCATCCAGTCCGCCAGCTTCGCCAACAGAAAATCGACTTCCGCCTCGGTGTTATAATGGGCCAGCCCGATGCGGACGACGCCGTTGCGGTCCGCAAGCCCCAGCCGCTTGATTGGCTCCAAACCGTAATTGTGGCCGTGCCAGAGATAGATGCCTTCCTTTGCCATCGCCTTGGCGATATCGGCGGGATCGGTTCCGTCAACGGTGATCGACACGGTAGGCACCCGGCGCCCCAGCGCCGCCACATCGGTTATACCCTGGATGACGACGCCATCAATTCTGGACAATCCGGCAATCAGCCGTGCTGTCAGGACACGCTCATGACGGTCGGCGACTTCAATGCCGGCGACGATGCGCTCGCGCCGCGTCGCCTGCGGGTGGACGTTGCCGAAGGACTGTCCGAGCCAGGCATAGTGCTCGACGGCGCCAAGCACCCCGGCAAGCGCCTCGCGGCTTGTCGTCCCCGTCTCGAATTTTCCAGGTGGCGTGTTCGAAGCCGCGCGCACCTTGTAGGCGGTCAGTGCCTGCAGCAGATCGAACCGGCCCCACAACACCCCGTGATGCGGTCCGAAAAATTTATAGGCCGAGCAAACCAGGAAATCACAGCCGATCTCCTGGACGTCGATCACCCCATGCGGCGCGAACTGCACCGCGTCGATATAGCTCAGCGCCCCGACCGCGCGTGCGCGCTGCGCGATCCGCTTCACGTCGTTGATCGTGCCGGTAACGTTGCTGGCATAGCCGACGGCGACCAGCTTGACCTCCTCGTCGATAGTGGCCTCCAGCGTTGACAGGTCGAGTTCGAACGTTTTTGGATCGAGGTCGATCCAGCGTACCTCAAGCCCGCGATCCTCCGCCAGCATCAGCCATGGTGCGACGTTGGCGTCATGATCCATGCGCGTCAACACGATGGCGTCGCCGGCGTTCAGATCGCGGCCGATGGCGCGCGAGACGGCGAAAGTCAGCGTCGTCATGTTCTGGCCGAACACCACCTCACGCCGGTCCGCGGCATTGAAGAAATCGGCCATCGCCTGATGCGCGTCGTCGGCCATCGCCTGGGCCGCGAGTGAGGTTTCGAAATAGCCACCAAGATTGGCGTTGGTCTCGATCATGGCACGCGTCATGCGCTCGATCGAACGGCTCGCCATCTGGGTTCCCGCGGGATTGTCGAAGAAAATCCGCTTCTTCGGCTCGGCACCTCTCGCCATCGCCGGAAAAGCATCGCGGACTGTGTCTACATCCATGTCTGAATTCCGTGTGTCTGGTGATCGTTGTGTGGCGGCCCCTAGACGCCGCCAGCTGCGGTTTCACGCGTTCAGCCGGCCGCTTCATGGATGGCGACAGCGCGAGCCGGGAAGCCGGATCCGGCCTTTGGCTTTGGCCAGCTTGCCATTATCAACGCGCCGGCTTCAGGCACCTTGTCGAGATTGGCCAGGAGCTCGATCTGCCAGCAGTCGCGGGACAGCACATAGTATTCCAGGCTTGCGTCACCCGCGGAAGTGGCGCGGCCGGGATCGGTGTCCATGCCCTCGTGCCCGATGGCAGCGACACCGCGGCGTTCCAAAAGTTCCTCCAGCACCGGCTTCGACCAGCCCGGCGCATGCGAGATACCGTCGGCCGACTTGTTCTGAAACGCCACGGGATCTGGCCAGCGCGGCCACCACCCAGTGCGAAGTGCGACAAAACACTTTTCCGGGATACGGCCGTTCCGTGTCTCCCAGGCGGAAATGTCGTCGAGCGTCGGCGTCGCGTCGGGATCGGCGGCGACCCTGTCGCTGATGTCGAGGATGACCAACGGCAGAAGCATCTCCGCCACCGGCAGTTGGTCGATCGAGCGGCCGCCGTCGATGAAGTGCACCGGGGGATCGACATGGGTGCCCCACTGTCCGACGAAGGCGTAGTGGTGGACCTGGAAGGCGTCACCCTTCGAAAAATCGAGCAACGCACGGCGCTCCTCGTCCGGGAAGGCCGGGAAGTGCGGCTGGCCCGGATGAAAGGCATGCGTCAGGTCGGTGAAGGTCGCGGCGGAGAGCCGCGACCTGTAGATGTCCCACAGGGAACCCGGAGTGGACAAGATCACGGCTCCGCGACGAAGGTCGGTGCCGCTTCACTTGCAAGGACAAGCTTGCCGTCCTTGACACCGATGACCGAGACCGATTTGTCCGGCACCGAAATGCCCGGGCGGTAGGTGATCGTTCCGGTCACGCCGTCGAGCCCGGACGTAGCGGCCAACGCGTCACGAATCTTGGCCGGATCCGGCGCACCGGCACGCTTGATCGCGTCGGCCATCAGCTTGACCGAATCGTAGCCGAGCGCAGCGAACGCGTTCTCCGGGGCATTGCCGGCCGACTTGGTGTAGGCGTCGATGAAGGCCTGCACCTTCGAGGTGGCGCCCTCACCGATATAGGCGTGGGTGGTGAAGTAGGTGTCCTTGGCCGCGTCGCCGCCGACCTGGATCAGCAAGGGCGTGTCGTAACCGTCGCCGCCGACCACCGGCAGGTTGATGCCGGCCTGGCGCATCTGCTTCAAGATCAGGCCGATTTCCTCGGCATTCGACGACGCATAGACGAAGTCGGGCTGCGGCGACAGCGCCTTCAGTTTGGCGATCTGCGCGGTAAAGGTCTTGTCGCCGATCTTGTAGGTGTCGCGCTCCAAGATCTTGCCCCCGCCATGCTCGTAGGCGGTGACGAAGTAGTCCGACAGCAGCGTTGTGTATTCGGTGCCGATGTCGGTCAGCAGGTAGGCGGTCTTGCCGTTCAGCTTGTTCAGCGCAAATTCCGCGCCAACCGCAGCCTGAACGTTGTCGCCGAAGGCGGCGAGGAAGATCTCGTTGCCGAGCTGGCTCGGCAATTTCGGCGAGGTCGCGCCGGGCGTGATGAACGGGATCTGCGCCTTCTGGACCTGCGGTCCGATGGCCAGCACCGAATCGGAATCGGCGAAGCCGATGATGCCGACGACCTTGTCGCTGTCGATCAACTGGCTGGCGACGGTCGAGATCGTCGTCGAATCGCTCTTGGAGTCGTAGATCACCAGTTCTATCTGTTGGCCGAGCACGCCGCCGGCGGCGTTGATTTCGCTTGCCGCCAGCTTGGCGCCATTCAGCATCGGACCGTCGAGCGAGGCCTGAATGCCGGTCAGGTTTGCCGGATAGCCGATCTTGATCGTGTCGGCAGCAAGTGCCGTGCTGGCCGAGGCAAGCGCGAAGAATGCGCCCAGTCCCAGGCCGATGGTGTCGCGTCGAGTGAGTTTGATCATCGTTTTCGTTCCTCTGTCTGGTTCACCGTTGCCGATCTTTGGGTTAATCCGAACGTAAGTTCCCGGTCCCCCATGATCCCCTTCGGCCGGAAGATCATGACTAGAATGAAGATGAAGCCGAGCACGATCTGGCTGGCGCCAAACAGGGCCGGCACCGCGAAATCGCCGATCGTGAAGCCGCGTTCGACCGAGCGCAGGACCTCCGACAACAGCGAAACGCAGATGACGCCAACCACCGCGCCGGTCAGGGAGCCCATGCCGCCCAGCACCAGCATTGTGATCAGGCTCATCGTCAGCGCGAAGTAAAAGGTGTTCGGCGAAAACGAGCCGAGATAATGTGCGTAGAGCGACCCGCCGACGCCTGAGAAGAATGCGCCGATGACGAAGGCGATCAGTCTGGTCCGCAACACGCCGATGCCGACAGCGCTGGCCGCGATTGTGTCGTCGCGCACCGCCTTCATGGCGCGCCCGAAAGGCGAATAGACCAGGCGCGCCAGAACGAACACCGTGATGGCGAGCCAACCCATCACCCAGGGCAACGTCGTCTCCAGCGGCACGCCGGTGAAAGTGCGGGCGCCTCGGGTGAAATCCGACGCATTGATCAGCACTACGTTGACGATAATCAAGAATCCCATCGTCGCCACCGAAACGAAATAGCCCGACAGGCGCATCAAGGGATAACCGACGACCACGGCAAGCAGCGCCGTCAGAAGACCTGCCACCAGCGTCGCCGGCAGGAAGGGGAGGCTGAAAGCATGCAGAAACGCCGGGAGATGCGGCAGCAGTGCCATCTTCTGCTGTACGGGAATCGACAGTATTCCCGATATATACGCGCCGGCGCCGATGAAGCCGACATGACCGAGCGAAAACACGCCCGTAAAACCGTTGCTCAGCGACAGCGCCAGCACCAGGATTGCATTCAGCGCGATCAGCAGGATAATCCGGACGAAATAGTCGCTCAGCACGTGCGGCGCACCGAAAGCGACAGCTGCTCCCGCCACCAGGGCGACGAGGACGAGGAGTGTGATCCGCGCTTCCCGGCTCACAGCTTTATCTCCCGGTTTGGCTGGAGCAGCCCGCCCGGGCGCACCAGGAGAAAGGCGATCAGCACGGCGAAGACGATTGCGTCGCGATAGGACGAGACGCTGCTCGGCAGGAATGCGACGATGAAGATCTCCAGCGCGCCCAATATGTAGCCGCCCACCAGGGCGCCCGCGATCGACCCGAAGCCGCCGATGATTGCCGCCACGAAAGCCTTCAGGAGCGGCGTGAAGCCCATCTGCGGCTGCACCACGCCGGCCTGTGCCGCCCACAAAATGCCGGCGAGGCCGGCATAGGCGGATGCGACGATGAAGGCGACGATGATCAGCCGGTTGACGTTCAGACCGACAAGGTGTGCCGCCGACATGTCCTCGGCTGCGGCGCGCATGCCGAGCCCGGTCGTGGTGCGCGTGATGAACCAGCCGAGGAGCAGCAGCGACACGAAGGTCAGCGCGATGGTCAGGAGATTGATGCTGGTGAAGGTGATGGCGCCGTTCGACATTTCCCAGGAGGTGTTGAGAATATCGGGGAGTGGAAAATTGCGCGGCGAGGAGGTGAACACCAGGATTCCGACGTTCTCGATGATGTAGGTGACGGCGAGGCTGGTGAGCAGTCGCGCAACGTCGGGCGCGTCGCGGATCGGACGATAGGCGATGCGTTCGATGAGGAAGCCGGCGACGGCGGCTGCGGCGATGCCGCAGATCACGGCGACCGGGAACGGAACGCCGATGCCGACCAGCAGAGCTACCCCGAAGGCGCCTACCATCATGACGTCGCCATGCGCGAAATTGGTGAGCTTGAGGACGCCGAAGACGATCGACAGGCCGACCGCCACCAGTGCGTAGAGGCTGCCGAGGCTCACCGCGTTGACGATCTGCTGCAGGATATAGTCCAGCTGGGTCATGTTGCCGCCCCGAGATATGCCTGGGCCACGCGTTCGCTGTCGCGCAGTTCCGCGGACCGGCCCGACAGCGCCACCTGACCCGTGCGCAGCACATAGGCGCGGTCGGCGAGGTCCAGGGCAAGCGTGATGTTCTGTTCCACCAGCAGCATCGTCATGCCCTGGCGCTTCAGTTCGGCAAGCGCGCTGAAGATGTGGCGGACCAGCAGCGGCGCAACGCCGAGCGAAGGCTCGTCGAGCAGCAGCAGGCGCGGCGCCGCCATCAGCGCACGCGCCAGAGCAAGCTGCTGCTGTTCGCCCCCCGACAGCGTGCCGGCCAGTTGCTTCAGCCGCTGCTTGAGAATCGGGAACAGCATGAACATGCGCTCGCTATCTCTGACGATGGCCTCCTTGTCGGTGCGGGTGCAGGCGCCGAGCCGCAGATTGTCGGCCACCGTCAGGCCGCCGAACAGGCGCCTGCCCTCCGGGCTCTGCGCGATGCCCAGAGTTACGATACGCGACGGAGCGATACCTCCGATCGGCTTGCCATCGAAGATGATCTTGCCGCCGCGCGGCCGCGACAGGCCGGAAATGGTGCGCAAGGTCGTGCTCTTGCCGGCGCCGTTGGCCCCCACCAACGCCACCACCTCGCCGGCATGGACATCGAGCGAAATGCCCTTCAGCGCACGCACCGCGCCGAAATTGACCTCGAGGTTCTCGACGCTGAGCAGAACGGGGCTAGGCGTGGCCAAGATACGCCTCCCGCACTTTCGGGTGTTCGCGTACCTGCTCCGGTGTTCCGACGCAGATCACCTCGCCGGTCGCCAGCACCTGGATGCGTTCGCACAGCGCCATGATCAGGTCCATGTCGTGCTCGACAACGACCACCGTTACGCCGTAGCGGTCACGAATCGTCCGAATCAGCGCCGCCAACACCTTGGTCTCGTTGGAATCAAGCCCGGCTGCGGGCTCATCGAGCAGCAGCAGCTGCGGGCCGGTCGCCAACGCACGCGCAATCTCCAGCCGCCGCTGATCGCCGTAGGGAAGATCCGCGGCGACCCTGCCGGCCTGATCTATCAGGCCCATGAGGTCGAGGAGTTCGTCGGCCTGCTGCCGCGTCGCGGCCACCCGCTCGCGATAGCGCCGACCGCGCAGCACGGTATCGGCGGGCCCGACAGGATGGCGCAGCTGCGCCGCCGTCAGCACGTTCTGTGCGACACTGAGGCTGCCGAATAGGCGAGAACCCTGGAAGGTGCGGGCGATGCCCATCGCGACGATCTGCGATGTGCGCAGGCCGACGATCGAACGGCCCTCCATCTCGATGCTACCGGAATTCGGCTGGGAGAAGCCGGTGATCAGGTTGAAAAGCGTGCTCTTGCCCGAGCCATTCGGCCCGATTACCCCAATGATTTCACCTTCGTGCAGCTCGATGGAATGATCCCGCAGGGCAACCAGCCCTCGAAAGGCTTTTGTCAGCCCAACCGTCTTCAACAGCACTCGACTCGACTGTCTATCCACGCGCCGGTTTGCCCCTGTCCGCCCTCGCCGCCCCGTTCGGCCCGGTCAAGCATCAAATGGACAATTCGAACGGCAAGATGTCAAGACCTATTCCTAGCAGGAAAGCTATATGCCTGCCTCGGCTCGACCGTTGCCGCGACAGCACCGGCATCGATGCAGGGCTGCGCTACCGAACTGGGTTTCCTGGCTTGCAGTCCAGCGCCGGCGCTCGCTTCTCGAGCCTCCGCGCATACTGCGCGGGCGGAAGGCACGTGACGAAAAAGATCAGCGCGACCGGCCCGTAATCTTGGCTGTCCTCGGACCGCGCTTCTGCTAGCTTGTTATCTGCTCGGCGACAGCTTCTTCGAGGCCGGCTGCGGCCTGGGCGGCGAGACCGCGCGCCGCCGCCTGTGAATCATAAAATTCCTCGAGCGCATGAACCGTGCCCCACCGCAGCGTGAACACGTGGAGACCACGGTTGATGTAGGACGTATCACCGTTGAGCAGGGTTGCGGTGCCATCCCACTGGGCAAACACGGTGGTATGCCACGGCCAGCCCTTCACCCAGACGTGGTTGACCGTGAGATGGAGAGTGGGCAGAACACGGCCGAGGCGCTCGAACCACCGGCGCAGGGCTTGCCTGTCGTGGCGCTCCCCACCAAGCGCGTGGGCGCCACCAACCCGGTGATGGACATGCGGCGCGATGGCCTTCACCGCCGCGTCCCAGCGATGGTTGTTGACGTCGTCGAAGCTCTGCCGGATCGATTTCTCGACAAAATAGCTGTAAAGCATGTGACCTCTCCAGGCTCATTGGGATGGCGTGATCGGACGCGAGAGCCCCGGCCAGCATCGCGCGGCCGCGGCCTGCGCGTCAGGTCAGGGCGTTGTCGCATCGGCTCGCAGGGATGTGCCGGTCCCGGTCGAGACCGTCACTTCCTTACCGGACCTTGAGAACGCGTAGAGCGAGCCCGGGTGGCCCGGTATGGAAAATGCCACGGCGTCACTGTTGGCGAGGCCCATGACGAACCGCAGCGGATCACCCCCGGTCTTCGGTGCGAAAGTGGCGGTGACCTCAAGCAAGTCGCCGCGCGGAACGTAGTAGGCCACCATGTCCAAGTGTCCCTGGTGCAGGCTGCCGCCTTCGATCGGGCGTCCGATGGTGGCTTCCTCGGCGAGAGCCGGGGTTGCAAGAAACAGCGCCGCCAGGAGCGAGGCGCTCAGGGTTTTGCGGATCATCTCATTTGTCCTTTTTTTAGATTGCGTTCACCCTCTATATAGGGTATAGATTACGGATGCAATCTAAAAGGAGATGACGATGCGTGTGAGTCGCACTCAGGCCGCGGAAAACCGCGAGACCGTGATCAATGTGGCAAGCCGGCTTTTTCGGGAGCGCGGCTTTGACGGCATCGGCCTCAAGGATCTGATGAAGGGTGCCGGGCTGACCCAGGGCGCCTTTTACAAGCAATTCGAGTCGAAGGACGATCTGGCGGCGCTGGCTTCCAGGCGGGCGATGGAAAGCGCCACCCACAAATGGTCAGCCGCGACCGCGGCACATCCTGGGAACCCGCTCGACGGGGTGATCTCATTCTACCTCAGCATGGACCATCGCGGGGAAAAGATGGACGGCTGCCCGGTCGTTGCGCTCGGTTCGGATGCAGCCAGGCAGGGTGCCGAGGTGAAGGCGTCATTCGAAGACGGCATCAAGGCGTACCTTGAGATGCTCGGCAGTTGGGTTGGCGAGGGCGACAGCGAAAAGAGCGGAAAAAAGGCAATGGCCGTTCTCTCGACGATGGTCGGCGCGGTCGTGCTCTCGCGGGTTGTCAACGATCCCGACCTTGCGCGGGCTTTTCTGGATGCGGCGGCCGATCAGGTTCGCGAAGCAGTCGCCACTTGAACGGCGCGAGCAGCGCCGCCGGCACACCAGGGACAGGAGAGCAGATGCAACGGATTGTCGTCACGGGCATGGGAGCGGTCACGCCCCTGGCCGCCAATGTCGAAGCGTCCTGGTCACGCCTGCTTGCCGGCCGGTCCGGCGTTCGCAGGCTTCCGGACGATGTGGTGGGAGAGCTGCCGGTTAAGATTGGCGGCGTGGTTCCCTCCCTGGGCGAAGATCCGGAGGCTGGTTTCGGTGCCGATGCCGTCCTGTCCGCGAAGGATCAGCGCAAGGTGGACCGGTTCATTCTGTTTGCGTTGGCGGCGGCGGAAGAGGCGCTTGCGCAGGCGCAATGGAAGCCTGCCCTGGAAACGGAGCGCCTGCGCACGGCCACGATCATCGCTTCAGGAGTCGGCGGGTTCCCCGCCATCACCGAGGCGGTGCGCACGGTGGACCTGCGTGGCGCCCGCCGCCTGTCTCCCTTTACGGTGCCGTCCTTCCTGGTGAACCTCGCGGCGGGCCACATCTCGATCCGTCATGGTTTCAAAGGTCCACTCGGCGCACCGGTGGCCGCATGCGCGGCGGGCATCCAGGCGATCGGCGACGCCGCCCGCCTGATCCGCGCCAACGAAGCCGACATCGCTGTATGCGGCGGAACGGAAGCGTGCATCAACACCGTCAGTCTCGGCGGTTTCGCCGCCGCTCGCTCTCTTTCAACCGGCTTCAATTGGGCGCCGGCCCAAGCCTCGCGCCCTTTCGACACATCGCGGGATGGCTTCGTCATGGGCGAAGGGGCCGGCGTGCTGGTCATCGAGGCGTTGGACCACGCGTTGGCGCGCGGCGCAAAGCCGCTGGCTGAGTTCGTCGGCTACGGCACGACCGCGGATGCCCACCACGTCACCTCCGGGCCGGAGGACGGCGACGGCGCGCGCCGGGCCATGCAGATCGCGATTGCCCAGGCAGGGATTTCGCCACGCGAGGTTCGTCATCTCAATGCGCATGCGACCTCCACGTCAGTCGGCGACCTGGGTGAGATCGAAGCGATCAAGAGCGTGTTCGGGCGCGATTTCGCGATAGCTGTCAGTGCGACGAAATCGGCGACCGGACACCTGCTCGGAGCGGCCGGCGGGCTGGGTGCGATCTTCGCAATCCTGGCGCTCAGGGATCAGGTCGCCCCGCCAACCCTCAACCTGGGCGAGGCCGATCCGGCCGGCGACGGCATCGACTTCGTCGCAAACGCGCCCCGGCCGATGGAGATGGAGTACGCGATCTCCAATGGCTTCGGCTTTGGCGGCGTGAATGCCAGCGCCCTGTTCAGACGCTGGAACTAACCGGTAGCCGGACGCAGTCATGACCAACACCCTTTGCCCCGGCCTCTCATGCTTTTCCCAATCCGATCCAACGCAAAGAAGGACACGATTTCCATGAACAAGACCAATCCCGGCGTCGCCCTGGTGACAGGGGCATCTTCCGGCATCGGGCGCGCTACCGCCGACGCCTTGCTAGGCGCCGGCTTTCGCGTCTTCGGAACCAGCCGTCGCGCGGCCTCCCAGCCATCCGCCGGCGTGACCATGCTGACCTGCGACGTGACCGACGACGCGTCCGTCGCGACAATGGTCGATGACGTTCTGGCCAAGGCCGGACGCATAGACCTGCTTGTCAACAATGCCGGCATGGGCCTGTTTGGCGGCGCGGAGGAGTCCTCGACCGCCCAGGCCAAGGCGCTGTTCGACGTGAACGTCTTCGGCGTTTTCCGCGTGACCAACGCGGTGCTGCCGGCAATGCGGCGCCAAGGGAAGGGCAGAATCGTGAATTTGAGTTCGGTGCAGGGGTTCATCCCCGCTCCCTATTTCGCGCTTTACTCGGCGACCAAACATGCCATCGAGGGTTATTCGGAGTCGCTCGATCACGAATTGCGCCCGTTCGGCATCCGCGTTTCGCTGGTGGAGCCCGCCTATACCCGCACATCATTCGAGGACAATCTTGCCGCCCCCGACCGGTCGCTCGAAATCTACGACTCTGCGCGCGCCGGGATGACTGTATCCGTGCGGAAGGCGATGGAAAAAGGCGATGCGCCCGAAGTGGTCGCGAAGACCGTTTTGGCCGCGGCGACCGATCCCGCGCCGAAGAAACGCTATGCGGCGGGAAAAATGGCGCGCCAGGTCAGTTTCCTGCGCCGTTTCGTCCCCGCGTCCGCATTCGACAAGAGCCTGCGCAAGCAGCTTGGGCTGCCGGCCTGAAATCGAGCGCTGCCTTGGCGCGTCAGCGAGCAGCCGCCTGTTTCTCGAGCCTGCGGGCGTATTGCGTCAGCGGAAAGCACAT
Source organism: Mesorhizobium sp. M1066 (assembly GCF_040318635.1). Lineage (NCBI taxonomy): Bacteria > Pseudomonadati > Pseudomonadota > Alphaproteobacteria > Hyphomicrobiales > Phyllobacteriaceae > Mesorhizobium > Mesorhizobium sp. M1066. Next base: position 200,803 of record NZ_JAMYMR010000008.1, on the reverse strand, counting down.
GACGAAGAAGATCAGCGCCACCAGCCCGTAGACCTTGAACGGTTCGAAGGTCGCATTGTTGATGGCGTTGGAGGTCCGTACCAGTTCCTCGAAACCGATGATCGAGGTCAGCGCGGTCGATTTGATCAGCTGAACCAGGAAGCCGACGGTCGGTGCGCGGGTGATCGAAAAGGCCTGCGGCAGGATAATCAGCCTCAGCTCCTGCAAATAGTGCAGGCCAAGGCTGGCGCCGGCGTCCCATTGGCCCAGGGGTAGCGCCGCGACGCCGGAGCGCCAGATTTCGGCGAGATAGGCGCTGGCGAAGAAGGTGAGGCCGAGCGCCGCCGCCGTCCAGGGTTCGATGCGCAGGCCGAGCATCGGCAGCCCGAAGAACATCAGGAACAGCTGCATCAAGAGCGGCGTTCCCTGGAACAGGGCGATGTAGCCGGAGGCTATGCGCCTGCTCCACTTGTTTTTGGCGATCCTGAAGAACAGCACGACCAGGCCGACGATGCCGCCGCCGATGAAGGCGGCCAGCGATAGCAGCACTGTCCAGCGGGCGGCGAGCAGCAGGTTGCGCACGATGTCCCAGAAGGTGAATTCGATCATGACACGCCAGCTCCGAGCGCACGGCGTCCGCCTGACACCAGCAGCCGGCGCAAGGCCATCGACAGAGCGAGATAGACCAGCGTCACGACGAAATAGGTCTCGAAAGAGCGGAAGGTGCGTGCCTGCAGCATGTCGGCCTCGTAGGTCAGCTCGCGCACCGCGATCTGCGACACGACGGCCGACTCCAACATCATGATGACGATCTGGCTGGTGAGCGCGGGATAGATGATCTTAAGTGCCTGCGGCAGCACGATCTTGACGAAGACCTGGCGTGGCCGCAAGCCCAATGCGAGCGCTGCCTCCGTCTGGCCGCCAGGCACGGCGTCAAGCCCGGCGCCGACGATCTCGATGGTGTAGGCCGCCATGTTGAGCGTCATCGCCAGCATGGCGGCCAGGATCGGGTCGAGCCGGATGCCGAGGCTCGGCAGCCCGAAGAAAATGAAGAACAACTGCACCAGGAACGGCGTGTTGCGCATCACCTCGACGTAACAGGCGATTGCCCGCTTGAGCAGCACAGGGCCGTTTCGTCGCCCCGCGGCACCCAGGATGCTGAGCAGCGTTCCGGCCAGCGTGGTCACGGCGATCAGCAGGATCGTCGTGGCCGCACCGTGCGCGATGTCGCCCAAAGCATCCGGGAGCCAGGCAAAGGCCACGGAAACTCAATCCTTGAGGTTTTCGGGATTGAGCGGCGTCTTCAGCCAGGCTTTCGAGCTTTCGTCCAGCTTGCCGTCGGCCAGCATCTTGGCGACCGCGTCGTTGACGGCCTTCTTCAGGCCGTCCTCGTTCTTGTTGAGGCCGATATGCGAAGGCGAGGTCAGAAGCTGGAACTTCTGCTCCGGCTTCAGCGCATCCTGCTTGGCCAGCACCTGCGCGCCGACATCGTTGCCGACGACCATCAGCTGCGTCTGGCCGGAGATGAAGGCCTGGATCACCGAATTGTAGTTATCGAAGCGCTTGATGTCGGCCGACGCCGGTGCTGCCTCGGTGAGCGAGGTGTCTTCCAGCGTGCCACGATTGACGGCGATCGACTTGTCGGCGAGGTCTTCCTTGCCCTTGACCGTCAGTGCCGCCGGACCGATCACGGCGATGTAGTAGGGCGCGTAGGCGGCGGCGAAGTCGATGACCTGTTCGCGTTCCTTCGAGTAGCCGACGCTCATCAGGATGTCGACGCGCTTGTCGTTCAGATACGGGATGCGGTTCTGGCCGGTGACGGCGATGGGGTTGAGCTTCACCTTGAGCGTATCGGCGATGTATTGCGCGACATCCATATCATAGCCCTTGAGGCTCATATCGGCGCTGGCCGAGGAGAAGGGCGGAAAGTCGGCGAAGACGCCGACATTGATGGTGCCGGCCTTGGTGATGTCCGCCAGCGCATCGGCGCTTGCGGCCTGAATCGAGAGGCCGAAGCCGGCCGTGCCGAGCATCAGCACGGCGGCGATAGATGAAAATGTCTTTCGGATTGTCATTGTTATTCCCCTGTCTGGAAGCTTGTTTGTTGGATACGGCCGCCGGCTCCAGCGCGGCGGCCGCCTTTGCTTTTCTGAAAGTCAGGCGCCCTTGCCTGTGATCGCCGGGCTGAACACCATCAGGCTCAGGATCTCGAACAGTACCTGTGCCGCGGCGTGCGCCGTGTTGGTGGTCGAGTCGTATTGCGGTGCCACCTCGACGACGTCGCCGCCGACAATGTTAAGGCCTTTCAGGCCGCGCAGCAGTTCGAGCACTTCGCGCGTCGTCAGCCCGCCGACTTCCGGCGTGCCGGTGCCGGGCGCGAAGGCCGGGTCGACGCTGTCGATGTCGAAGGAGACATAGGTCGGCCCGTCGCCGACTATTCTGCGCGCCTTCTCGATGATGGCCGGAATGCCGAGACCGGTCACCTCCTCGGCATGCACCACGGTCATGCCGGACTCGTAGGTGAACTCCCACAGATATTCGGCCGAACCGCGGATGCCGATCTGGATGGTGCGCGTCGGATCGAGCACGCCGTCGAGCACGGCGTTGCGGAACGGTCCGCCGTGGTGGAACTTGGTCATGTCGAACAGGCCACTGGTGTCGCAATGCGCGTCGATGTGGATCAGCCCGACCGGCGCCTTCTTACCGACGGCCTTGAGGATTGGATGGCTGATCGAATGGTCGCCGCCGATCGAAAGCGGGATGACGCCGGCATCGACGATCTGGTTGGTGCGGCGCTCGATATCCTCATGGCTGGTTTCCAGCCGGTAGCGGCTGCGGAACGGCGTATCGCCAATGTCGGCGACCCTGAGTTCATGCGTCGGCGCGCACTCCAGCACGTGGTTGTAGGGACCGATGCGCTCGATGGCGCGCAGCGCCCTTGGCCCGAAGCGCGAGCCCGGCCGATTGGTGACGCCGAGATCCATCGGCACGCCGATCATCGCTACCTGCAAATCTCCGAAATCCGGATTGTCGGCCGATATTTCGCGGTAGGGTGCTGCGAGGAAGGTCGGGATGCCGGAATAGGGCGCCAGCCGTGTACCGCTCTTGGAAAAGATCTTGTCGGCGACCTTGCGAAACTTCGGGTCGAACATTTCGCCGCCATGGCTTTCACCATATTTGCGACGCAACGCGTCGAGTTTGCCGCGATCGTAACCCATATTCGCTCCTCCTGCCGGCTGATGCAGTGCGACCGTTGGTGACGTCTGGCGAAGCGACCGTCATCCGGCCGGGTCGCTGTCCCGCTGGCTGCCTGCAGATTTCACGTCTTGAAGCTGTTCCGGGCTCAAGTGTCCGGCAGCCGCATTGAAAAATCAATTGATATTGTTAAGGTGTTTTCTGTGAGAAAATCTCACAATGAACTCTGAGCACGATCTCATCCGAAAACCGGCCTCCACTTTTCGGGATCGTGCTTCAATGGATGCTCATGCCCAAACGCCTGCCGCCCCTCAATCCGCTGCGCGCTTTCGAAGCAACGGCCCGGCATGGCTCGCTGACCAAGGCGGCCAGTGAGCTGAATGTCACGCATGGCGCCATCAGCCACCAGATCAAGGCACTCGAGCAGTCGCTCGGCGTCAAGCTGTTCGAGCGGGTCGGCCAGCGGGTCAAACTGACACCGCATGGCGCCGAACTTTTGCCGGCGGTCTCGACCGCCTTCGACAGCATCGCCGCCGCCACCCAGCGCATGACAAGGCCGGCGAGCAGCGGCACACTTTCAGTCTCCTGCGTGCCCGCGCTGCTGTTGCTGTGGATGACACCGCGGCTCGGCAGTTTCATGGCGCAATATCCCGACATAAGGCTGACGCTTATTCCCTCGAACGACCCCAGGGATTTGCGGGCGCCGAACATCGATGTCTGCGTGCATTATGGCGACGGCAGCTGGACCGATTGCTGGATGCGAAAATGGTCGGGCCTCGAACTGTTTCCCGTGGTCAGCCCGACCTTGATCAACAACCGCCCGATCCGCAGCGTCAGGGATCTCGCCGACCATGTCTTCCTGCATGGCGACGACGGTCGCGAATGGCACACCTGGCTGGCGGCGGCCGATGCGCTGGACCTGGAGCGGGGTCGCCGCCATCACCTCGGCGATGCGCGTATGGCGACCGAGGCGGCGGTGCACGGCCATGGCGTGGCGTTGGGCGACTCCGTGACGGCAAGCGCGCTGCTGGCCAGGGGCATGCTGGTCGCGCCGTTCAGCCTGTCGGTGCCGGCGGTCGACGATTTCTACGTCGTCTGCCGCAACGAAATGAGGGCGACGCCGATCGTGCAGGTGTTCATCGACTGGCTGTTCGCCGAGAAGGCCGGGGATGACGGGCGTGCCGACGCCCCGGTGGCCGGCCGCATCGTCAGCCGCCGCAAGCGTCCGGCGCTCAGGGTGATGGGCGGCAAATCCGCAAACTGATGCCAGGTTCTGCGCCACCGCGTGCAGGCAGCTCTTTTTGTCGGGCCAGCCTGAAAGCGGGCAGCGTTCTGGCCGATTCGATGCTATGAGGCCTGTCGCGATTGTGGATGGCAGGCAGCGAAGGCGGTGTTGAAACATGGCTAAGACCGATATTGCGCGGCGGGTCTACAACCACACCTGGAAGCTCGATCCGATCGTGCGCAGCCTGCTCGACACGGATTTCTACAAGCTTTTGATGCTGCAGATGATCTGGGGCATGTATCCCAAGGTCGACACGACTTTCTCGCTGATCAACCGCACCACCTCTGTGCGGCTTGCCGACGAGATCGACGAGGGCGAATTGCGCGAGCAGCTCGACCATGCCCGCACGCTGCGCTTCTCCAAAAAGGAGATGATCTGGCTCGGCGGTAACAATTTCTATGGCCGCAAGCAGATCTTCGAGCCGGAGTTCCTGGCCTGGCTGGAAGGCTTCCGGCTGCCCGAGTATGAGCTGTCGAAGCGCGACCGGCAGTACGAGCTGACCTTCAGCGGGCCGTGGATGTACACCACGCTGTGGGAAATCCCGGCGCTCGCCATCATCAATGAACTTCGATCGCGCGCGGCGATGCGGGCGTTCGGGCCTTTCGCGCTCGACGTGCTCTATGCCCGCGCCAAGTCCAAGATGTGGGCCAAGACCGAGCGGCTGAAGGCGCTGCCCGGCATCCGCATCTCGGACTTCGGCACGCGCCGGCGCCATTCCTTCCTGTGGCAGCGCTGGTGTGTCGAGGCGCTGAAGGAAGGCATCGGCGAGGCGTTCACCGGCACTTCCAACGTGCTGCTGGCCATGGACAACGACCTCGAAGCGCTCGGCACCAATGCACATGAGCTGCCTATGGTGTTTGCAGCACTTGCCGACTCGGAAAAAGAACTGAGACAGTCGCCCTACAAGGTGCTGCAGGACTGGCAGCGCTACTATGGCGGCAACCTTTTGATCGTGCTGCCCGATGCGTTCGGCACCGCCTCCTTCCTGCGCGACGCGCCGGACTGGGTGGCCGACTGGACGGGTTTCCGCCCCGACAGCGCACCGCCGATCGAGGGCGGCGAAAAGATTCTCGCCTGGTGGCGCGACAAGGGCAAGGATCCCAAGCAGAAGCTGTTGATCTTCTCCGACGGGCTCGAGGTCGAGACGATCGAGGAGACCTATCGCCACTTCAAGGGCAAGGTGCGTATGTCCTTCGGCTGGGGCACCAATCTGACCAATGATTTCGAAGGCTGCGCGCCGACGGAAACCAACAGCCTCGACGCCATATCGCTGGTTTGCAAGGTCACCGAGGCCAATGGCAGGCCAGCGGTCAAGCTTTCCGACAATCCGGCCAAGGCGACGGGGGATGAGGAAGAGATCGAGCGGTATCTCAGGATTTTTGGCGAGAAGGACCGCGTGGAGCAACTGGTCAAGGTGTGAGCGTGGAGGCTGCGCCAGCCAAGATGGCGGATAGGCCGAGTTCCTTCGCGCCCCCCTCTGTCCTGCCGGACATCTCCCCCACGAGGGGGGAGATCGGATTTCATCTCTGCTTTCGCCAATCTTCGACGTTGCTACAAAAGCGCGGACGGCGCGGCCAGCCAATCTCCCCCCTCGTGGGGGAGATGTCCGACAGGACAGAGGGGGGCGCCGTAGAGTGCCGTCGTCTGTCGTTGGCGTTGTTATCTGCAGCGCTGCTGGCCCTCCTCCCCACCCCCGCCTTCGCCCACGCCTCCGACCGAGGCCACGTCCTGCTCCTGCCGACCGGCTACTATCTGATCGGCGGCGCCTTCGCCGTTGCCGTCAGCTTCCTCGTCCTGGCGCTGTTGCCGGCGGATTCGCTCGATCGCTTCTGGCGCCGCCGCCTGCCGTTATTCGCTCTCGGCGACGCCGCCCACACCACCATCAGCCTGATATCCTTCGCCGGCTTTGCAATCCTCATTACCGCGGGCCTTTTCGGCAGCCGCGACCCACTCTCCAACCCACTGCCTTTGGCGATCTGGACCTTGCTATGGGCTGGCGTCACCTTGCTGCAAGGTGTCTTCGGCTATCTCTGGTCGTGGCTCAACCCCTGGTATGGGCCATGGCGTCTCGTCTCTCGCCTGTCAGGCAGAAACAACGAAGGAAGATGGCGTCTGCCGCGATGGATCGGCTGCTGGCCGGCTGTCCTCTTGTTCTTCGCCTTTGCCTGGTTCGAACTCATCGATCCGGCGCCCGACGACCCGGCGCGGCTGGCCTTGGCCGCCGGCCTCTACTGGCTGTTCTCTTTCCTCGCCATGCTGGCGTTCGGCTATCGCGGCTGGAGCCGCAGCGGTGAATTCCTGACGGTTTTCTTCTCGATAGTGGCGCGCTTCGCTGTCGTCGAACGCAACCAGGACGGCCGGCTTGCACTTTGCTGGCCCGGCGCCAAGCTGCTGGCGGCGCAGCCCCTGCCGGCCAGCGGCATCGCCTTTCTGCTGCTGGCCCTGTCGTCGGTATCCTTCGACGGCCTGTCGAAAACCTTCTTCTGGCTCGGCCTGTTCGGCATCAACCCGCTCGAATTTCCCGGCCGCACCGCGCTGATCGGCAGCGGCACTTTCGGGCTGATCCTGACATTCGCGCTGCTGGCCGCGGTGTTCCTGCTTGCCGTCCGGCTCGGCCAGCGTCTTGCCGGCAGCGACCACACTCTCGGCCACGCCGCAGGCCTGCTGGTATGGTCGATCGTTCCGATCGCGCTTGCCTATCACGTTGCGCATTATCTGACGGCCCTGCTCGTCGACGGCCAATATGCGCTTGCGGCACTTTCCGATCCGTTCGCGATCGGCTGGAACCTGTTCGGCACCGCCGACATGCAGATCGAGGCCGGCATCGTTGCCGGGGCGGACTCTGCGTGGTGGCTGTGGAATATCCAGGCCGGCGCCATCATCCTGGGCCATGTGCTCGCCGTCCTCGTCGCTCACGGCTTCGCCTGGCGCCTGCACCCACAGCCCTCCCGCGCGGCACTCAGCCAGTTCCCGCTCACCTTGCTGATGATCGCCTACACCGTCTTCGGCCTCTGGTTGCTTGCCACGCCGACCACCGGATGAGAAAAGGACGGCCTCGATATCGTTGGGGACGCTCGCTTGCCACATCAAGGCTTTGGTGATTTAGTTTGTACACATGCAATTTTTTGCGTCCTCTGAGCGAGGATGCCGAAGCCGCCTTATCGTTGGTCAAAACTGAAAAACAGGGGAACGAACATGGCTGACAAGAACGGATTTTTCGACCTCTCCAAGACTGCCCTGACCCGCCGCACGGCGCTGAAGGGGTTAGCCGCGGGCGCCGGCCTCGGCCTGGCCCCCGGCTTCGTCCGCTATTCCCAGGCGCAGAGCTCGGCGCCGATCAAGATCGGCTTCCAGTCGCACCGCACCGGCATCGGCGCCGCCTATGGCCGCTGGTACGAGAAGACCACGGCTGCCGCGGTCAAGGCGATCAATGCCGCCGGGGGCATCAACGGCCGCCAGGTCGAGGTGATCATCGAGGATGACGGCACCGATCCCGGCCGTGGCGCCGAAGTGGTCGGCAAGTTCGCCACCCAGCACAAGACCGACATCGTCTTCGGCACGCTGTTCTCGCATGTCGTCATCGGCTCGGCGCCCGCCGCCGGCGAAAACAAGATGCCCTATTTCGTCGTCAGTGAAGGCCATCACGTCGCCTCGACAAAGCTGAACCGCTATGTCTTCCAGCCCGGCATCACCGACGTGAAGAGCCAGATCCAGTCGATGGCGCCGTGGATCGCGGCCAATGCCGGCAAGAAGGTGACGCAGATCTTCCCCGATTTCGCCTTCGGCTACGACCATCGCGACTACCTGCCGCCGGCACTGAAGGCGCAAGGCGGCGAGGTCATCGCGCAGATCGCCATCCCGCCGACGGAATCGTCCTTCACCAAGTACTTTCCGCAGATCCCGGCCGAGACCGAGGTGATCTACCACGTCATGGTCGGCCCGGCCGTGCTCACCTTCGTCAAGGAGCTCGGCGAGTTCTACGGCTCCAACCGGCCGCAACTGTTCGGCTTCATCGATTCGCTCGAAGCCACCGACATCAACAGCCCCGGCCTCGAATTCCTGGACGGCAGCCATTTCTGGGAAGGCTCGCCGCGCTATGCCCAGGCCAACGATTCCGAAGCGCAGAAGGCCTATCGCGCTGCTGTCGGCATCGACGACAATGGCGCCGCCGTCGGCGACCCCAAGGACGTCTCCACCGCCGCGCACATGTTCGGCTGCTGGGAAACGCTCTACGTCGTCAAGAAGGCGATGGAGGACGCCGGCTACAAGGGTCCGGAAAACCGCGCAAAGCTGGTCGAGGCGACCGAGGCGCTGACCGAGTTCGCCGAGGGCCCCGAGCATCCGCAGGGACCAAAGACCTTCAACGGCAAGATCCACCAGTGCTTCGGCATCCAGAACATCTCCAAGGTCGAGGGCGGCAAGCTCAAGGTCGTGCACAAGACCAAGATCGAGGACGGGCTTTACGAGGCCGAGGGGGATTATACGACGCAGGCGCTGTAGGCTGCTCCAGCCAGCGTGAGCGCCAAGGCACCCCCCTCTGTCCTGCCGGACATCTCCCCCGCATGGGGGGAGATCGGCAGTTCGTGCGGCGGCGCCCATCTGCGAGCGTTGATGGTTGGCGAAACCAGTGAGGACATCCAATCTCCCCCCTTGCGGGGGAGATGTCCGGCAGGACAGAGGGGGGTGCCTCGCGCATCCGCTGGTACCTAGCCCATGCACTTCGGTCCCCACCTCCTCCTCGCCGCCCTCGAAGGCCTCGTCACATCGGCGGTGCTGGCGCTGACGGCGCTTGGCCTGTCGCTTGTGTTCGGCGTCATGCGGGTGGTCAATGTCGCGCATGGCGAGTTCTTCATGCTGGGCGCGGTGCTCGCCTGGGCGATCACCACGGCCATCGGCGGTCACCCTGCGCTCGGCTTCCTGGCGGCGCTGGTGATTGCGCCGCTGATCGTCGGCGCCATTGCGCTGGTCGCCGAACGGCTGGTGCTGCGCCGGCTCAACTACAATCCGGAAGCCACCATCGTCGCCACCATCGGCATGCTGTACATCATCCAGCAGTTGGCGCTGACTTTCTACGGCCCGGAGGCGCGGCCGGTGGAGCCGCCGTTCAGCTACCGCATCCTTTTGCCGTGGTTCGGCTACTCCGGCTACAAACTGTCTGTTATCGCCGCTTCCGCGCTGCTGCTCACCGCGACATGGCTGGTGCTGACCCGCACCAGGATCGGCCTCGTCATGCGCGCCACGCAGTATGACAGCGAAACGGCGCAAGCCTTCGGCATCCCTGTCGGCCGTGTCTATGGCGGCGTTTTCGCGCTTGGGGCCATGCTGGCGGCCATTGCCGCGGTGCTGATCGTGCCGATCAGCCAGGCGCATTATTTGATGGGGCAGGATCCGCTGCTGCTCTCCTTCATCGTCGTCATCATCGGCGGTCTCGGCTCGCTGCGCGGCACGGTCGTCGCCGCCGTGCTGATCGGCCTCTCCGACGGCATCATCTCGATGTTCTTCTCGCCGACTTTGGCCAAGATCATCGCCACGCTGCTCGTCGCCATGGTGCTGGTGTTCCGGCCGCAAGGCCTGTTCGGGACGGCATCGCGATGAGCGAAGCTTCGCCGGCAAAAGCCTATGCCCTGCATCTCGGCGTCATCGCGCTGCTCTTCGTGCTGAGCTTCCTGCTGCCGGAGTACTATCACGGACTGCTTGCCCGCATCATGGTGCTGGCGGTCTTTGCCATGGGCTACAACATGCTGTTCGGCTATGTCGGCCTGCTCAGCCTCGGCCACGCCATGTTCTTTGCCGCCGGTCTCTATGGCGCCGGCCTTGCTGTCATCCAGCTTGGCTGGGGCGTACCAGCGGCTTTCCTCAGCGGAATTGCCTGCGGCGCTGTGCTGGCGCTGGTGACCGGCCTGCTGGCGCTCCGCACCTCGGGCGTCGCCTTCATGATCGTCACCATGATGTTCGCCCAGGTTTTTTATCTCCTCATTCTTTATTTCGCGACGTGGACTGGCGGCGACCAGGGCATGGTCGTGCCGCAGCCGGAGCGGGTGCTCAGCTTTGGCGCGACCGCGCTTGACCTCACCAACCCGACCGTGCGCTACATGACAGCGCTGGCGCTGTTCTCGCTCGTGCTGCTGGTCACACTGGCCATCGTCCGCTCCCGCTATGGCCGGGTGCTGGTCGCCATCCGTGAGAACGAGGAGCGGACGAAGATGCTGGGCTATAACACCTTCTCTAACAAGCTTGCCGCGGTCGTCGTCTCCGGCGCCATCTGCGCCTCTGCGGGCGCCGCCTACGCGCTGCTGTTCGGCTATGTCGGATCGAGCTTCGCCTCGGTGCAATATTCGATCCTGCCGCTGCTGTGGGTGCTGCTCGGCGGCGCCGCCACCACGCTCGGGCCGCTGATCGGCACGCTGTTCATGTACTATGTCATCGACATCACCAGCGGCTACACCTCCGCCTATCTGCTGATCGTCGGCATCGCACTGATCCTGCTGGTGCTGTTTTTCCCCAAAGGCATTCTCGGCAGCATCCGTCAGCGCTGGCTCGGGTGGCTGCCATGACGCCGCTTTTGACCACCAAGGGGCTGTCGCGCAATTTCGGCGGCCTGCGTGCCGTCGACAATGTCGATTTCGCGCTGATGCCGGGAGAGATCCGCGCCGTCATCGGTCCCAATGGAGCGGGGAAGACCACTTTTGTCAGCCTGATCAGCGGCCGCATCCAGCCGTCCGCCGGCATGATCGTCTTCGACTGCGCCGATATTACCGGCCTGCCGGCCTATGCCCGCGTCCGCATGGGCATTGCCTACACGTTCCAGATCACCAGCATCTATGCCAACCTGTCCGTTTACGCCAACGTCGCGCTGCCCGTGCAACTCACACTGCGGCACGGCACCTCCCGGAGCGCGATACAGGCCGCTGTCATGGCCGCGCTCGAACGCACCGGCCTGGCCGATCGTGCCCACATGCCGGCCGGCCAATTGTCCTACGGCCATCAGCGCCTGCTGGAAGTGGCGATGGGCCTGGCGCTGAAGCCGCGCCTGCTGATCCTCGACGAACCGACGCAAGGCCTGGCCGACTCTGAGATCGACAATTTCATCACGTTGGTGCGCGAGATCGCCAAAAATGCCACCGTGCTTCTGATCGAGCACAACATGCCCGTGGTCATGCAACTGGCCGACCGCATCACCGTCTTCAACGCCGGCAAGATCCTCGCCGAAGGCACGCCCGAAGCAATCCGCGGGAACGTGGCGGTGCAGGAAGCCTATCTGGGGACCGCCCCATGACCGAGACAAACAAGGCCGAGGCGACGTCTCAAGCACTCACCATCTCGGGGCTCGACTGCTTCTATGGCGAGGTCCAGGTGCTCTATGGCCTCGACCTGGTGCTGAACAAGGGCGAGGTGCTGTGCCTGTTCGGCCGCAACGGCGCCGGCAAGACGACGACGCTCAAAGCCATCATGGGGCTGGTTCCCTCGAGCGCCGGCTCGATCAGGCTCGACGGTCAGGAATTGACTCGGCTACCGGCACATGAAGTGCCCAAGGCCGGCGTCGCCTATGTGCCGCAGGGAAGGCGGCTGTTCGCCGAGATGACGGTGGCGGAAAACATCGAGATCGGCCTGATGGCGCGCGGCAAGGGCAAGGCGACGCGTGAAAATGTGCTCGACCTCTTTCCGCTGCTGCGCCAGCGGCTGCGGCAACGTTCAGGCACACTGTCCGGCGGCGAACAGCAGATGCTGGCGATGGCACGCGCACTCTGCCTCGAACCGCAAGTGCTGCTGCTCGACGAGCCGACGGAGGGCCTGATGCCGTCGATGATCGCCAAGATCCGCGAGACGGTGTCGAAGCTGCGCGACATGGGGGTCTCGACGATCCTGGTCGAACAGCGCGTCGATGCGGTGCTTTCGGTCGCCGACCGCGTTGCCTTCATCGAAAACGGCCGCAACCGCGAGACGGTCGATGTCGAGGAACTGCGCGCCGACCCGTCGGCGGTCAGGCGCTATGTCGGCGTGGGTTGAGATTTACCTCCGGGCGAGACCCGTGGCTCGCCCCGGCAAGTCGCTGCGAAGCAGCAGGGTGGGGTGCGGCGCAGACCCCCACCCGGACCTTCGGTCCGACCTCCCCACAAGGGGGAGGTAGGGCTTGGCGCCCTACTCACCCAAAGAACAGAAAGCCCGCAACCAGGAATGTCGGGACCAGCACCAGCCCCGACCACAGCATGTAGCCGAAGAAGCCCGGCATCTTCACGCCGCGATGTCGGGCGATGGCGTAGACCATGAAGTTCGGCGCATTGCCGATATAGGTGTTGGCGCCCATGAACACGGCACCGGCCGAGATCGCCGCCAGGGTCGAAGCGAATTCCGTCATCAGGTGCCTTGGGTCGCCGCCAGCAAGCTCGAAGAACACCAGATAGGTCGGCGCATTGTCGAGGAAGGACGACAGCGCCCCTGTCAGCCAGAAATAGGCGAGATCGTTGGGTTGGCCGGAGGGCGAACTGACAAGTGACACCAGCGACGCCAGCGCGCCGTCATGTCCGACCCCAAGGATGGCGATGACCGGCACGATGCAGATGAAGATGCCGGCAAACAATTTGGCCACCTCCGATATCGGGCCCCAGTTGAAGCCGTTGGCCTCCCGGTGGCTCTTGTAGGAGAGCGGAAGCGACAGCAGGGCCAGTGCCAAGATGATGGCGTCTCGGACCAGATTCTGCAGTTCCAGGCTGACCCCGAACACGGAGAAGCTGACGCCCGGCTTCCAGGTTGCCGACAGCAGGATGGCGCCGATCACGCCCGCCAGCAGCGGAAGGTTGGCCAGGCCGCGCAGACGCACCTTGGTATCCGGCGTCGGATCCTTGATCTTCGGCGCGCCAGCCTCGCGCCGATGCAGGATGATGTCGATGCCCAGGAAGGCGGTCAGCACGGCACCGCCGACGAACAGCGTCTCGCGCCAGAGGTTGGCGGTCGTCCAGAAGAAATCGACGCCTCTGAGGAAGCCGACGAACAGCGGTGGATCGCCCAAGGGCGTCAGCGAGCCACCGATGTTGGAAACGAGGAAGATGAAGAAGATCACAACATGGGCGTTGAACGGACGGTTGTCGTTGGCGCGGATGATCGGCCGGATCAGGATCATCGAGGCACCGGTCGTGCCGATCACCGATGCCAGCAGCGCGCCGACCAGCAGCAGGCCTGCATTCACCAGCGGCGTGCCGTGAATGTTGCCGGCAATGAGAATGCCGCCCGAAATGGTGAACAGCGCAAACAGCAGGATGATGAACGACATGTATTCGGTGAGCAACGCATGCAGCACCGCTTCGGTCGCTGTGGGGACACCGAAGGCAGCCGCCAGCGGCAGGACCACCAGAGCGCCCCAAAGGGCCGCGATCTTGCCGTAGTGATGTTCCCAGGCATGAGGAAACAGCAGCGGACCGGTGGCGATCGACAATAGCAGCCCGGCAAAGGGCAGCGCCCACCACAGCGACATCGAAGCGCCGGGCAGGCCGTGTTCCTCCGCCGCGAAAGCCTGTGCCGGGAACAGCATAGCGGCAATTATCGCAGCGCATGCAGCCAACAGGGGAATCGGATATGAAAAAGGCCCCCTCATCCGGCCGCTACGCGGCCACCTTCTCCCCGTTGGGGAGAAGAGACGAGCTTCGGCGACGGCAGCCTCCTCTCCCCTAGGGGAGAGGTCGGATTGACCCGAATTGCTCTTCGCAATTCGGTTGGCAATCCGGGTGAGGGGGACCTTCCCCGAAGACAACAATCCTGCCTTTAAACATCGGATCTTTACCTGTTGCCCCACGATCCGTTCAATCCGACAAAGGGTCTTCGAGCGTCACGCCGGCGTCGCGCATGCGCTGCAGCATGGCATGGAGCGAGCCGTTGAGATCGATGCCGCGGCAGGCATCGAGCCGCACTGTGGTTTTAAAGCCCTGGCTGACGGCATCCAGCGCCGAGAAGGCAACGCAGAAATCGATTGCCAGTCCGACCAGGGTCAGCGTGTTGATGCCGCGCTCCCGGAGATAGCCGGCAAGGCCGGTCTGTGTCGTGCGATCGTTTTCGAAGAAGGCCGAGTAGCTGTCGATATCAGGCCGAAATCCCTTGCGAATAACGATCTCGGCCTTGGTCCAGGCGAGGCCGGAATGGAAATCGGAGCCCAGGCTGCCCTGAATGCAATGATCCGGCCACAGCGTCTGCTGGCCGTACGGCATCTCGATCATGGTGAAGGGCTGCGCGCCCGGATGGCTCGAAGCAAAGCTGGAGTGACCGGCGGGATGCCAGTCCTGCGTCAGCACGACATGGTCGGTTCGCCGGATCAGGTCGTTGACCAGCGGCACGATCTCATCGCCGCCAGCAACCGCCAGCGCGCCGCCCGGACAAAAGTCGTTCTGCAGGTCAATGACGACAAGCGCTTCGTCGGCCATGGGCTTTCCTCTTCCGTATGCAGGCTCCAGTGGAAAATGCCGCTGACGCGACCGGACGCAGAAACTTGACCAGATGGCCGGCGGCGTCAACCTCTCGCGACATAACAAATGCGTGCCGGCCGGGTCGCTGCAAACTCCGGCTTTGACAAATCCTGCGGGCTTGATATCATTTGCATACGAATGAATTTCTCGGCTGAACGCCGGAAATACCGGATTCGGAAAGTTCCTTTTCTGGAAGGCAAAGCGTGATCCGTTACGCGAAACCCACCTCGGTCGACGAAGCGCTCGCTTTGCTTGGCGAGGGCGCCTGGCGCATCCTTGCCGGCGGCACCGATTTCTATCCGGCACAGGGCAGCAAACCCTTCCGGGACAATGTTCTCGACATTAACGGCCTGGGTTCGCTGCGCGGCATTGCCGAGACCAGCGACCATTTCGTCATCGGCGCGCGCACGACCTGGACCGACATCGCCCGCCATCCCTTGCCGTCGGCCTTCGATGCCTTGAAACAGGCGGCGCGCGAGGTCGGCTCGGTGCAGATCCAGAACGTCGCCTCGGTCGCCGGCAATCTCTGCAACGCCTCGCCTGCCGCCGACGGCGTGCCGGCCCTGCTGGTCCTCGACGCCGAGGTCGAGCTGCGCTCAGTTGCCGCGACGCGGCACCTGCCGCTGCAGGACTTCATTCTCGGCAGCCGCCGCACGGCTCTGTTGCCCGGTGAGATGGTCACGGCCATCCGCGTGCCGAGAACCGCCCCTACCGGCATGTCGGCTTTCATCAAGCTCGGCGCGCGCCGTTATCTCGTCATTTCCATCGCCATGGTGGCGGCGCGTCTGGTCGTCGACAATGGCACCGTCCGGCAAGCGGCCGTCGCCGCCGGCTCCTGTTCGGTGGTGGCCAAGCGGCTGGCCGGCGTCGAAGCCGCGTTGTGCGGGCTGCCGGCGGATGGCGAGCTTGCCTACGCGGTCCTGTCCGCGCCGATGAGCGAACTGTCGCCGATCGCCGATGTGCGCGGCAGCGCCGAATACCGGCTCGATGCGGTGCGCGAGATTGTTGCCCGCGCCGTGCTCGCGGCTGTGGGGCGTACGACTGGCGAAGAGGTGGCGGCATGAGCCAAATTCAGCCTGACGCGCGTGAAGCCCTGCCCGACCTGGACAGCGTCCAGCCAGGCTACGGCGCTGTGCGCGCCGATATCGCCTTCGAAGTCAACGGCGCCGCCGTCTCGGTCAATGTGCCGCCGCTGCGCCGGCTGTCGCTGGTGCTGCGCGATGAATTGCTGTTGACCGGCACCAAGGTCGGCTGCGACGCCGGCGACTGTGGCGCCTGTACGGTGCTGGTCGACGGCGATCCCGTCTGCGCCTGCCTGATGTCGGCTGCGTCCGCGGCCGGGGCGGCGGTGACCACAGTTGAAGGCCTCGCCAACGGCCGGCTGTCGGCGCTGCAGGCCTCGTTCCTCGCCCATGGCGCGGCACAATGCGGTATCTGCACGCCGGCGCTGCTGGTCGCGGCAACGGCGTTGCTCGACAAGAAACCCAACCCAACCGAAGCCGAGGTGCAGGACGCGCTGGGCGGGATTCTGTGCCGCTGCACCGGCTACCGGAAGATCATCGCGGCGGTGGTGGATGCGGGACGGTTCGAACCGTCAACGGGCAGCGCTGCCCCTCATCCGCCTGCCGGCACCTTCTCCCCGTATAGTGACGGGGAGAAGGGAAACGCTCCGACGCTGGCGGCCCCCTCTCCCCGTTCTTCACGGGGAGAGGGTAAGGGTGAGGGGCAGCACCAACACCAATCGTTTGATCTCGGCCTCGATCGTAGAATGCCAATCTCGGGCAATGCCGTAGGCTCCTCGCCGATCCGACTCGACGGCGTGCCGAAGGTCACCGGGGCTGAGAAATTCGGCGGCGATTCCTTCCCCGCCGATGCGCTGGCCGTGCTGGTGGTCCGCTCGCCGCATTATCACGCCGCTTTCGCCTTCGGCGACCTCGACGGCTGGGCGAAACAGCATCCTGGCATCGCCGGGGTCTTCACCGCCGCCGACATTCCGGGAAAGAACTGTTTCGGCGCTATCGGCCCATTCGCCGACCAGCCGGCGCTGGCCGAAGGTTTTACTCGTCTTCGCGGCGAGGCGGTGGCGCTGGTCGCCGGCGAGCGCGAGGCGATCCTCGATCTCGACCTGTCGGATTTTCCTATCCGCTGGAGCGAACTGCCGCATTTTCTGCAACCCGCCGAAGCGCAGGCCGAAGGTGCGGCGCTGATCCATGAAAGTCGGCCGGCGAACCTGCTCACCTCCGGCCTGGTCGAACGCGGCGACCCCGAGACGGCGCTTGCCGGCGCTGCGTTCACCGTGTCCGGCGCCATCGACACCTCCTATGTCGAGCACGCCTATATCGAACCGGAAGCCGGCTATGCCTATCTGGACGGCGACACGCTGGTCGTCGTCGCCTGCACCCAGGCGCCCTATATGGACCGCGACGAGACGGCGAAGGTGCTCGGCCTTGCCGTCGACAAGGTGCGCATCGTGCCGACCGCGACCGGCGGCGGTTTCGGTTCCAAACTCGACGTTTCGTTGCAGCCGCTGATCGGCCTGGTGGCGCTGAAGACGGGGCGGCCGGCGGCACTCGCCTACACCCGCAACGAATCGATGATGTCGACCACCAAGCGCCATCCGGCCGAGATGAAAGCGACCATCGGCGCCGATGCCGATGGCCTTGTCACCGGCATGATCTTCGAAGGTGACTTCAACACCGGCGCCTATGCAAGCTGGGGGCCGACGGTGGCCAACCGCGTGCCGGTGCACGCCTCCGGACCCTACGCGACGCCGAACTACCGCGCCGAAGGCCGCGCCATCCACACGCATGGACCGATCTCCGGCGCCTTCCGCGGCTTCGGCGTGCCGCAAGCGACGATCATGCAGGAGACGCTGTATGACGAGTTGGCCGGCAAGCTCGGCATGGACCGGCTCGACTTCCGCTTGAGGAACTGCCTTCGGAACGGCTCCGAAACGGTTACCGGGCAGCTTCTGGAGTCCGGCGTCGGCATTGCCGAATGCCTCGAATCGCTGCAGCCGCATTGGGTGCGCGCGACGGCTGATGCGGATGCATTCAACAGTGCCAACAGGAATAGAAAGCGCGGCGTTGGCGTCGCGTCCTGCTGGTATGGCTGCGGCAACACTTCGCTGCCCAACCCGTCGACCATCCGGGTTGGCATCGCGGCTTCAGGTGACATCATCCTGCACCAGGGCGCCGTCGATATCGGCCAGGGATCCAACACGGTCATCACCCAGATATGCGCCGACGCGCTCGGCCTGCCGCTTGAGAAATTCCAGTTGAAGAGCGCCGATACAGCCATCACCCCCGACGCCGGCAAGACCTCGGCCTCGCGCCAGACCTTCGTCACCGGCAAGGCGGCCGAAAAGGCTGGCCGCGCCTTGCGCGAAAAGATGCTGCGCTTCGCCAATGTTTCGGAAAAAGCCGCTCTGCAAATGGACGGTTCGGCGATCGTCATCCGCGAGGGAGAGGCCACCCGCCGCATCGATCTCGCCAGTTTGGACGTGGATGCCGAAGGCTTCGTCTTTCGCGCCGAGGAGACCTATGACCCGCCGACGCTGCCCCTCGACGCCAAGGGCCAAGGCAAACCCTACGCCGTCTACGGATATGGCGCGCAGATCGCTGAACTGGAGGTCGACCTCAAGCTCGGTACGGTGAAGCTGCTGAAAATCACCGCCGCGCACGATGTCGGCAAGGCGATCAACCCGCTGCTGGCCGAGGGCCAGATCGAGGGCGGCATCGCGCAAGGCATCGGCATGGCGTTGATGGAAGAGTATATTCCCGGCCGCACCGAGAATTTGCACGATTACCTGATCCCGACCATTGGCGACGTGCCGCCGATCGAGACCATCCTGATAGAAGTTCCGGATCCGGAAGGACCCTTCGGCGCCAAGGGGCTGGGCGAGCATGTGCTGATCCCGACGGCACCGGCGATCCTCAACGCCATCCGCCACGCCACCGGCGTGCTGGTCACCAAGATACCGGCGACGCCGACGCGTATCCGCGCTGGCATCCGCGAGAAAGATGGTATCTGCGAAAAGGAGGCACGCCTATGAGCGAGCTTGCCGAGCGCTTCGAAACCCATGATCCCGGCGAGAAGCAGGTGGCGGAGAAGATCCGCTGCGATGCCTGTCCGGTGATGTGCTACATATCGGATGGGCGCACCGGCGCCTGCGACCGCTACGGCAATGTCGGCGGCAGGATCATGCGGATGGACCCGCTGACGATCCTCGACCATGCGGCCGAGACCGGCGCCGCAATCGTGCCATTCGTTGCCGAAGGCGAGGCCTGGGACGGCGAACTGGTCAACACCGGCCGCCGCTTCGTCACCGCCATCGGCGCCGGCACGACTTATCCCGACTACAAGCCGGCCCCGTTCATCGTCAGCCAGGAAGTCGAGGGTGTCGATCTCGTGACCGTCGTCACCGAAGGCATTTTTTCGTATTGCGGCGTCAAGGTGAAGATCGACACCGACCGTCATATCGGACCCGAAACGGCTGTCGTGCGATCGCAAGGCGAAGCGATCGGCCATGTCACGACGGGAGAGTATGGGTCGCAGATGCTGTCGCTGGGCGGCGTGCATCACCTGACCGGCGGCTCCAAGGCCGAGGGCCGCGCCACCTGCGACGCGCTGCTCAATCTGTGCAACCGCAAGCCGGTGGAACTGGCCATCGACGGCGGCGCCACCATAATAGTCGAAGCCGGCAAAGCACCGGTCATCGACGGCAAGCAGGAACACCGCATGCGCGTCGGCTGCGGCTCGGCCACGATCGGCATGTTCGCCACTCAATGGCGCGGTCTGGTCGACGAGGTGGTGGTGGTCGACGACCACATCACCGGCGTCGTTTCCGAGCACCAGGCCGGCAAGGTGCTGGACTGGCAGGATACGGGTATAAAAATAATCGGCCGCCGTTCGACGCCGGGCCGCTATTTCAAGGTCTCCGAACCCGGCCTCGGCTGGGGCGGCACCAGCATTTCCGACCCGCTGTCGATCCTCGGCGAGTGGAATGCCAAGAAAGGCGCGCGGCCGGGCCTGTCGCTGCTGATGGTGTCGACCACCGGCGAGCAGTTCGCCTATTACGAGCTCGATGACGAGCTGAAGCCGGTGCAAAAGCCGTTTCCCGAGCGGCTGCAAAAGTCTGTCGGCCTGATCGAAGACAATTGCGAGCCGGCTTTGTGCACCGTGCTGTTCATCGGCGGCGCCGGCGGTTCGCTGCGGGCCGGCGTCACCGAGAACCCGGTCAATCTGACCCGCTCGGTGCAAGGCCTGACCACCTATGTGACGGTCGGCGGCGCGCCGGTCTATGTTTGGCCGGGCGGCGGCATCACGCTGATGGTCGATGTCACACGAGTGCCGGAAGGCGCCTTCGGCTATGTGCCGACGCCGGCGCTGGTGGCCCCGATCGAGTTCACGCTGCGCCGCGACGACTATGTCAGGCTCGGCGGCTACGAGGCCGAGATACGCAGCGTCGAGGACATTGTCGCAAAAGGCGGTGAGTACCTGAATCCGCGCCGCGGCACAGGCGCCGAAGCCAACAATCCATGGCCGCCACTCGCGCAGCTACGTCGTGCCGGCCCGAACGGGGCCGGGTGATGCAAGGTCCGCAAGCCCATTGGCTGCAGGACGGCAAGCGGCTGCATCTCAACCACGGGCCGATCGACCTGATCGTCGAGGTTTTTGGCGAGGCGGGCGAATGTCGCCAAGCCTATGAACAAGCCATAGCGCGGTTCCAGACGATCCTGATGGAGCTGGTCGAGGAACTTCCCGAATTGCGGCTGCCGGCGTTTTTCCTGGCGCCGCGCACCTTCGCCGGCCCGACGGCGCGCCGCATGGAAGCAGCCGTCATGCCCCTGGCGGAATGCTTCATAACACCGATGGCCGCCGTCGCCGGATCGGTAGCCGACGAAATGCTCGCCGCATTGCTTGCCGGTCGCAAGCTCGATCGCGCCTATGTCAACAACGGCGGCGACTGCGCAATCCATATCGGCAGGGGACAGTCGATGGGATTGGCGGTCGCCGGCACCGGCAACGGCATGGCCGACCGGATCACGATCCGCGCGGAAGATGGCGTTCGTGGCGTTGCCACCAGCGGCTGGCGTGGCCGCTCCTTCTCGCTTGGCATTGCCGACGCCGTCACCGTGCTCGCGCGGACCGGCGCCGAGGCCGATGCGGCGGCGACCCTCATTGCCAACGCAGTGGACCTGCCCGGCAATCCCGCCATCAGACGCATTTCCGCACATGAACTGTCGCCCGACAGCGATCTTGGCTCGCTGCTGGTGACCCAAGACGTCGGCACGCTTGCACCTGGCGAAGTGGCGCAGGCGCTGGACAATGGCCTTGCCGTCGCCGAAGATTTTCGCCGGCGCGGCCTGATTGCCGGATCGGCGCTGTTTCTTGGCGGTGAGGCCCGCATCAGTGGCTCGGTTGCGCTTGCCGCGCCCAACGAAAGTTCGAGGGAGGAAGTTGCCCATGCCTGAGTTTCCGATCCGCAAGATCGCGGTGCTGACCGAAGAGATTTTTCACGAGGGCGGGCCGGTGGCCAGGGTGCCGCGCCGCCGCGCCGCCGCTCTTGCCGTGGTGAAGAACCCGTTCGCCGGGCGCTATGTCGAGGACTTGCAGAGCGCCATGGACGATCTGAAGCCGCTCGGCCTGCTGCTCGCCGACCGGCTGATCGCGGCGCTCGGCGGCGATGTCAAGCAGATCGACGGCTACGGCAAGGGCGCCATTGTCGGCACGGCGGGTGAGCTGGAACACGGCGCGCTGTGGCATGTGCCCGGCGGCTACGCCATGCGCGAGCGGCTCGGCGACGCCAAGGCGATCGTGCCCTCGGCCAAGAAGGTCGGCGCTTTCGGTTCGAAGCTCGACGTGCCGCTCGGCCACATCAACGCCGCCTATGTGCGCAGCCATTTCGACGCCATGGAAGTCGGCATGTCCGATGGTCCGCGCCCCGACGAGATCCTGTTCTGCCTCGCCATGACCTGCGGTCCGCGCATCCACGACCGCATGGGTGGTCTCGCGGCCGATGACATCAAAGCCTGGGATGGGTTGCGGTGAGCGGCGAGGACAATCTGCTCAAGCTGGTCGAGGTCGAGGCACAGGACGACCAGGATTACCTCCTGCAGGAGCAGGTCGGCTTCATCTTGCGCAAGGCGCATCAGCGCCATGTCGCGATCTTTGCCGCGCATATCGGCGACCTGACACCGCCGCAATTTGCAGCACTTGCCAAGCTGCGTGACGTCGGAGAGACCTCGCAGAACCAGCTCGGAACGCTGATCGCGATGGATGCAGCGACGGTGAAGGGCGTCATCGACCGGCTGAAGGCGCGCGGCCTGGTCGAGCTTTCCAGGCACGAGGTCGACAAGAGACGGCTGCTGGTCAATCTGACCGCGGCAGGCCGCGATGCGATCGAGCGCCTGATCCCGCTGGCGCGCGAGATCACCCAGGAGACGCTGGCACCGCTCTCCGCCAAGGAGATCGCCACCTTCATGAAGCTGCTGGTGAAGCTGGCGTAGACCGCCGGGCGCCAAAAAAAGGCACCCGGCAGGAAGCTTGGCTCAGAGGCCGTTGTCCTTCAGCACCTGGGCGGCGTTTTCCTTGGTGATCTTTTCGGTCGGCAGAGTGATGGTCTTTTCGACCTTCTCGCCGTTGAGGAACTTGATCGCCTGGCGCAGGCCTTCGGCACCGGGGGTGACATAGGTGAAGGTCGCCGTCAGCTCGCCCTTGTTGACCATCTGCACGCCTTCATTGGGCAGGCCGTCGATGCCGATGAACTTGATGTCCTTTTCGCGGCCGACATCCTTGGCGGCGAGATATGCGCCATAGGCCATCGGATCGTTGTGGCCGTAAACGAGATCGATCTTCTCGTTGCTCTTCAGCGCGTTGGCCATCAGATTATAGGCTTGGTCCTGCTTCCAGTCGCCCGACTGCTGGTCGAGCAGATATTTGATGCCCGGCTCCTTGTCGGTGAATTCGTGGAAGCCGTCGTGGCGGTCATGCGCCGGCTGGGTGCCCATGCCGCCCCAGATCTCGACGACGTTGCCTGAAGCCTTGCCCTTGCCGCCAAGCAGTTCGACGGCATATTCGCCGGCCGCGCGACCGATCAGCGCGTTGTCGCCGCCGACGAACTGCGTGTAGTCCTTGGTGTCGACATTGCGGTCGAGCACGAAGACCGGGATCTTGGCGTCGATCGCCTGCTGCACGACGCCGGTCAGGCCGGCAGATTCCTTCGGTGACACCAACAGCGCATCGACCTCCTGGCGGATCAGGTTCTCGACATCGGCGACCTGCTTTTCGGTCTTGTCCTCGCCGTCGGTGATGATCAGTTCGACCTCGGGATGCTTGGCGGCTTCGGCCAGGATGTCCTTGTTGAACTGCGCGCGCCAGGGCTCGATGGTCGTCACCTGCGAGAAGCCGATCTTCCACTTCTTGTCCTGGGCGAAGGCATTGCCGGTGGTCAGAAGCGCGGTGGTGGTCAGCAGCGCCGCGGTCAGGGCGGCAAGCTTCAGCATGTCACGTCGTTTCATTTTTTGTTTCCTCCGAGATTGAGAGACGGTGTCTCTTGCGACGGCCGCTTTGCCGCGGCCGTTTCCTTGTGCGCCGATTGCCCGCCGGGCAGGCGCAGATAGGCCAGGAGATCACCGGCATTGCGCTCCTGCACGAGCACGGTGCCGATGATGATCATCCCCTTCAGCACCAGCTGAAGGTTCGAATTGATGTTGTGGAGCTGCAGGATGTTGGAGAGCAGGCCGAAGATCAGCACGCCGCAGAACGTGCCGATGAGGCTGCCGCGCCCGCCCATCAGGCTGGTGCCGCCGATGACGACGGCGGCGATGGCGTCGAGCTCCAGCCCGGCGCCGGCATCCGGCTTGCCTTGCCGGTACTGTGCGACATAGAGCACGGCGGCGATGCCGGCGAGCAGCCCGGAGACAGCATAGGTGGCGATCTTGACGCGGCCGGCGGCGATGCCGGAGAGGCGCGCCGCCTCCTCGTTGCCGCCGATGGCATAGACATAGCGGCCGAACGGCGTGAAGCGCAGCACCGCGCCATAGATCAGGATGGCGCCGAGGAAGAACAGGCCCGGCATAGGGATGATGCCGAACACCAGCGAGCGCAAGATCTCGAAATCGGCGGTCCCGTTGGAGCCGGTATAGACCGGCAGCACCGCATTGTTCTGGCCGGCGGTCAGCCGTGCGATGCCGAGCGCCGTCACCATCATCGCCAAGGTGACGATGAAGGGTTGCAGCCGTCCGGCAACGATGATGAAGCCGTTGAGCGCGCCGAACAGCAAGCCGACGCATGGCGCCACCAGCAGCACGCCGAGCACGCCGAATTTCGGCTCGATCTGCGGCAGTAGAAACCACAGCGACAGGCAGCACAGGACCACGCCGACGACGGCGGGCGTGACCAGGCCGCGAATCCCGTCCAGCTTGATCTCACGGAGGAGGTCGGCGCCGGCACGGGATTTTGCCAGGTTCTGGAAAATGAAGCGGGTGACGACGAAACCGAGGCAAAGCGCCACCAGCGCGACGGTCGGCACGCCCAGCACGACGCCCGGCGTCACGCCAGGAACCGTCAGCAGCATGGCGCAGACCACCGAGCAGATGGCCATCAGCGAGCCGACGGAAAGGTCGATGCCGCCGGTGATGATGACAGCCGTCATGCCGGTGGCGATCAGGCCGGTGGTCGACACCTGGCGCAGTACGTCAAGCAGATTGCCGTAGGAGAGGAAGATGTTGTTGCCCTTCGAACTCATCGGCGAGCCCAGCACGCCGATCAGGAAGATGGCGATCAGGCCCCAATAGAGTTTGGTCCGGGACAGGAGTTTCAGGGCAGTCATGCGGCTGGTCTCGATATGGTCCGGCGCGGGGCGGCGAGACGCATGATAGCCTCCTCGCTGGCCGCATCGCGGGAAAGAATGCCTGTCTGGCGGCCATCGGCCATCACCAGGATGCGGTCGGAGAGATGCAAAAGCTCCGGCAGTTCGGAGCTGATGACGGCGATGGCGAGGCCGTCGCGCGCCAGCCTGAAGATCAGGTCGTAGATCTCGCGCTTGGCGCCGACATCGATGCCGCGCGTCGGCTCGTCGAGTAGCAGCACCCTTGGCCTGGTTGCCAGCCACTTGCCGATGACGACCTTCTGCTGGTTGCCGCCCGACAACGTACCGGCGGGCTGATCGATGTCCCGGCAGCGGATACCGAGGGCCTTGACCGCCTGCCGCGCCAGCCCCTGCTCGCCGGCCAGCGAGCGGATGCCGAAGCGGGCCAGCGAGCCGACCAGCGGCAGCGCGACATTGTCCGCGATCGAAGCCTGCAGATGCAGGCCTTGCGTCTTGCGATCCTCGGTCACCAGCGCGATGCCCAGCCGCCTTGCATCGCGCGGCGAACGGATATCCATGCGCTGGCCGTCGATACGGATTTCGCCGCCGGTGCGGCCATCGCTCGAACCGAAGATCGCTTCCAGGATCTCGGTGCGGCCCGAACCCAGCAGCCCGCCAATGCCAAGGATTTCTCCAGCGGCAAGATCGAAGCCGACGCCGTCGATCACCGTGCGCCAGCCATGCGCATCGGGCTTCGACAGCGACAGGTTTTCGACCGAAAGCACGGTCATGCCAGTGGTGTTGCGCTCTTCCTGGGAGGAAGCGAGCAGGTTGCGGCCGACCATCGCCGAAATGATCGCATCTTCGTCGAGCCTGGCCATCGGCTCGGTCAGCACATGGCGTCCGTCGCGAAACACGGTGACGCGGCCGGCCAGATGCATGACCTCGTCGATGCGGTGCGAGATGTAGACGATGGCGACTCCGCTGTCGGCAAGCTGGCGGATGATGCGGAACAGCCGCTGGCATTCGGCCGGCGACAGCGCCGAGGTCGGCTCGTCCATGATCAGGATGCGCGCCGACATCGACAGCGCCTTGGCGATCTCGACCAGTTGCTGCTCGCCGACACGCAGGGCGCCGACGCGGGCTTGCGGATCGAGTTCGATGCCGAGCCGCTGCAACAAAGCACCCGCCGCGCGGCTGCTCGCCTTGCGGTCGACGATCAGCCCGGCGATCAACTTCTCGCGGCCGAGGAAGATGTTGTCGGCGACGCTGAGTTCGGGCACCAGGTTGAGCTCCTGATGAATGATGGCGATGCCGGCATCCTCGGCGTCGCGCACGCCGGCGAAGCTGACAGGGCGGCCATCGACGCTGACCGTGCCGTCATAGCCGGTGTAGACGCCGGAGAGGATCTTCATCAGCGTCGACTTGCCGGCGCCGTTCTCGCCCATCAAGGCATGAACCTCGCCGCGACGCAGCTCAAAGCCGACATCGACAAGCGCGGCGATGCCGCCGAAGCTCTTGGAAATGCGCTCGGCACTCAGAACGGTGTCCGACCGATCGGCCGCACCGTGCCGCGGGGAAAAGGAATTGCTCTCTTGCATGACAATGGCGGCCTCCCTTCCGTCGTCGTCAATTTCCCGCAAACGCTAATCTAAACGTTTCGATCATGTCAAGCCGATATAAGGTGCCGGGCGTTTGATGCAATTCGATTCTTGCTTAAAAGGACAGGATTCCGTACGTATTGGCCAGCAAGGGGTGTCGAAACGTTTCGAAAATGACAGCGTCAGGGCAAAAAAGACACCGCAAATCCACCGCGCCCACCATGCTTCATGTGGCTGAAGCGGCGCGTGTTTCTGTCGCCACCGTTTCGGCGCTGATCAATGGCACGGCGACGGTCAGCCCGGAGCTTAGCCAGCGCATCGAGCAGGCGATCCGCGATATCGGCTACAAGCGCAACGCGATCGCCCGCAGCCTGAAGATGGGCACGACCCGCACCATCGGACTGACCGTGCCGCACATCACCAACCCGTTCTTCACCGATGTCGTCTCGGTCATCCAGCAGGCCTTCGACCGGGCCGGCTATGCTGTCATGCTGTGCTGTACGGACGAGGATTTGAACACCCAGGACGACCAGATCAAGCTGCTCCTCGACCGCATGGTCGACGGGCTGATCGTGGCGCGCGTCGGCGACGGCGCGATCCTCAAGCGGATCGTCGACGACGCCAACGTACCGGTCGTGCTGCTCGATCGTATCTGCAAAGGCGTCGACACCGATGCCGTGGTGCTGGACAACCAGCGCGCGGTGTTCGACGCCATCACCTATCTGATCAATCTCGGCCACCGGCGCATCGGTTACATCACCGGCACCTCGGACATCTCGCCGATGCATGACCGCATGGCGGGATATCGCGAGGCGCTTCACGCCGCCGGACTGCCGATCGCCGAAGAACTGATCCGCTTCGGCAATTTCCATGAGATCGACGGCTATAACGAAACCATGCAGATGCTTTCCTCGCATGATCGGCCAAGTGCTATCTTCTCGGCCAACAACCCGATGGTGATCGGCACCATGAAGGCGATCCGCGACATCGGCCTGTCCTGCCCGGAAGACATTTCGGTCGCCTGCTTCGACGACTTTCCATGGTCCGACGTGTTCCAGCCGCAGTTGACCACGGTGGCCCAGCCGGTGCAGGCGATCGGAGAACAGGCGGCCAATCTGCTTCTCGACCGTCTTGCCGGCAACAGGGACGCGCCGCCGCGCAAGCTTTTGCTCAAGGGCCGGCTGATGATCCGCAATTCATGCCGTCCGCTCGGCGCGATTGCGCAGAGCGTGAGCGCGTAGCCTTCCCCCTGCGTAAGTCGTACCAGGACTTCTCAGGCCGCCTGCGACAGGGATTTGTGCGCCTCGGCCAGGATCTCGAACGACCGCACCCGCGCCGCATGATCAAAAATCTGCGCGGTGACCATCAGTTCGTCGGCGCCGGTGCGGCGAACGAAGGCATCGATGCCTTGCCGTACCGTTTCCGGGGAGCCGACGACGGCGCAGGACAGTGCCTGGCCGAGCATGGTCTTGGCCATCGGATCGAGATCGCGGTCATAGTTCTCGACAGGTGGCGGCAGCCGGCCGGCCCGACCGGTGCGCAGATTGACGAAAGCCTGTTGCAGCGAGGTGAACAACAAACGGGCCTCGGCGTCGGTGGGCGCGGCAAAGACGTTGAGGCCGAGCATGACATGCGGCTTGTCGAGCTGCTCCGACGGCTGGAAGCGCGAGCGGTAGACGTCCAGCGCGTGATCCAGCTCCGCCGGCGCGAAATGCGAGGCGAAGGCGTAGGGCAGGCCGAGCATGGCGGCGAGCTGCGCGCCGTAGAGGCTGGAGCCGAGGATCCAGACCGATACGTCCTGGCCTTCGCCGGGCACGGCCCGGATGCGCTGGCCCTCCTCGGCCGGCTGGAAATACCCCATCAGCTCGACGACATCCTGAGGGAAATTGTCGACCCCGGTCTCGAGATTGCGGCGCAAGGCACGGGCGGTGCCCATGTCGGTGCCGGGCGCCCGGCCGATGCCGAGATCGATGCGGCCCGGATGCAAGGCGGCCAGCGTGCCGAACTGCTCGGCAATCACCAGCGGCGAATGGTTGGGCAGCATGATGCCGCCGGCGCCGACGCGAATGGTCTTGGTGCCGCCGGCGACATGGGCAATGACGACTGCTGTGGCGGCGCTGGCGATGCCCGGCATGTTGTGATGCTCGGCGAGCCAGAAGCGCTTGTAGCCCAGCCGCTCGGCATGGCGGGCAAGATCGAGCGAGTTGGCCAGCGACTGCGAGGCATCGCTGCCTTCGACGATCGGCGACAGGTCGAGAACGGAAAGGTCGGTCATGAACGGGATCCTGTGTCAGGACCGCATGTAGGAAGCGCCCGGCGATGCCGCAAATTCAAAAATATTGATCAGCCTTTGGGAGCTTCGATGTCGACAGTGTCGTCCTCCTCAAGGGCTGCCGTGTGCTGCGCGGCGAGAAAATTGCCGACATGGCTGAGCCCGTCGAAATGATCGCAGAACACCTTGATGACGACCAGCAGCGGCACCGCCATCAGAGCGCCGACGAAGCCCCACAACCATGACCAGAAGGCGATGGCGATGAAAATCGCCACGGCGTTGATCTCCAGGCGCCTGCCGACCACCATCGGTGTGACGAACTGGCCTTCGACGATGTCGCACAAGATCACGAAGGCCGGCGCCAAAAGCGCGTAGAAGATGGTATCGAAGCTGATCAGCGCCATAATCGTGACCAGCACGATGGTGATCAGCGCTCCGACATAGGGCAGGAAGTTGAGCAGGGCGGCAGCGACGCCCCAGACCAGCGGATTTGGCATGCCGAGCGCCCACAGACCAAGAGCGATGACCGTGCCGAGGCCGGCATTGATGATGGTGACGGTGAGCAGATAGTGCGAGATTTCGCGCTCGACGTCATAGACGACGCGCAGCGCCCGCTTCTTTTCGCTGAGGCGGGCGAAGGACTGGATGATCTTTTCATAAAACATCGTGCCGGAGGCTAGCAGGAACAGCGACAGCACGAAGATAATGGTGAGACCTGTTCCCGCCGACAGGATGTTGCTGGCGGCCGCCGACAGGATGCCGGACTGCGCCACCGCCACCTTCTGAATGCCCGACTCCTGCGAGGTCTCGGTCAGCTGCTCGATCTGGTGCGAAATCTGCATGATCTTTTCGAATGGCTGGCGCAATTGCGCCAGCCGTTCGGCGAGCTGCTGGCCGATCGACGAGGTGTTGTTGATGAGGTCGATGATCGGGCCGCTGAGCAGGTAGCCTACAATGGCAAAGGCGCAGATCGAGAGCAGCACCAGGAGGGTCGCCGAAATCACTTCGGGGATGCCGTGCTTGCGCAGGAGCCGGACGATCGGCGTCAGCGTCAGCGCAAGCAGGAATGCCAGCATGACCGGCATGAAGAAGGCGCGGGCGAAATAAAGCGCGTAGATGGCCATGAACAGGAAGATGCCGATCAACAACGAACGCATCAGACGCGTGTCGGCGCGAGCCGCGGCACGCGATTCCGGTTCATCGGAAATCTCCTGACCCCAGGCAGTGGGTTCGGTTTTCATAGTCACCCCTCAAGCCGGCGCCCCTTCGCACGGCAACCGCCTCCAAGAAACGCGGAGTTACGGGCGAGGGTTCCATGAGCCGGCTTCGGGATTGAGGCCGCTCGCACCGGACTCCGGGTCAGGCGACCGGCGCTGCCGGTGCCGGCTCAGCCTTGGCCGTTTCCTTGCGCACGATCGGCGCGACCCTGGTGCCGTAGAGTTCGATCGCCTTCATGATCTTGGCGTGCGGCATGGTGCCGATCGCCATTTGCAGCAGGAAGCGGTCATTTTTGAAGATCTTGTGCTGGGCGACGATCTTCTCGGCCACCTGCTCAGGACTGCCAACGAACAAGGCGCCATCGGGACCACGCGACTGATCGAAATGCGCCCGCGACGTCGGACCCCAGCCGCGCTCGCGGCCGATGCGGTTCATCACTTCCGCCTGCGGGCCGTAGAAGTCGTCGGCCGCCTGCTCGGTCGTCTCGGCGATGAAACCGTGCACGTTGATGCTGGTGGCGATGCCCGTGGGATCACTGCCGGCGCGCTTGGCCGCCTCGCGGTAGAGATCGAACAGCGGCGCGAAACGCGCCGGCTCGCCGCCAATGATGGCGAGCGCCAGCGGCAGGCCGAGCGCGCCAGCGCGGGCGGCAGACTGCGGCGTGCCGCCAATGGCGATCCAGACCGGCAGCCTGTCCTGGAAGGGCCGGGGATAAACGCCACGATCGTTGATCGGCGCGCGCAGATTGCCGGACCAGGTGACCTTCACGCTGTCGCGGATGGCAAGCAGCAGATCGAGCTTTTCGGCGAACAGCTCGTCATAGTCCTCGAGGTTGTAACCGAACAGCGGGAAGGATTCGATGAACGAGCCGCGTCCGGCCATGATCTCGGCGCGGCCGCCCGACAGAAGGTCGAGCGTGGCGAACTGCTGGAACACGCGCACCGGGTCATCGGAAGACAGAACGGTGACCGCGCTGGTCAGCTTGATGCGCTTCGAACGCTCGGCCGCCGCGGCCAAGGCCACGACCGGTGCGGAGGCGGCATAGTCGGGCCGGTGATGCTCGCCGAGGCCGAAGACGTCGAGGCCGACCTGGTCGGCCAGTTCGACCTCCTCGATGAGGTTGCGCAGCCGCTCATGCGGGCCGATGGCGCCAGGGCCCGGCTGCGGGCTGACGTCGGCGAAGGTATAGAGACCGAGTTCCATTCGAATGTCATCCTGGTGTTGGGTTTTCGCATTAGAGGTAGCGATGCGTCAGTCGCCCCGCCAGAGGGGCGGACGGTGAACAGTGCATGTCGGTTTCGGCTCTACCTATTCGTCGCAATTCCGGACGGAAAACCTCTTCACACTTTTCCTGGAATTGCTCCAAAGGCGTCTCCCGGCGGCAACAGCCAACAATTTCATGGCTGCCATACCGTTTTGGCGCTTGAACTCTCGGTATTCGCGCGTATGTAAGCGTCGCAAATTGACTTCAGGGAAGTGGACTTGGCTATCTACAGGGAAAAAGACGTTTTCGAGCGGCGCAACGCCGCAAACGAGGCAAAGAAGGCGCTCCTCGAGCGCTTCAAGGCAAAGCCGGCGGCGGATGATCCCGCAGTGCTGGCGCGGCAGGCCGAACGCAAGGCGATCCTCGAGGCTCGCGAAATCCGCGAGGCTGAAAAGGCCCGGCTGAAGCAGGAAAAGCTGGCACGCGAAGCGGTCGAGAAGGCCGAGCGCGAGGCAGCAGCCGAGGCGGCACGTGTCGCCGCCGAGGAAGAGGCACAGGCTGAGGCCAAGATTCGGGAATCCGAAGAGAACGAGCGCATCGCCCGTTTTCTGGCCGACGAAGCCGAACGCAAGGCCAAGCGCGACGCGCGTTATGCAGCGCGCAAGCAGCGTACCGGCAGAACGCCTCCGGGCTTCTCCGCCCGCTAGCCTCAGGACTACCGAAGCAGCCAGCTTCGAGAATCAGGGTCGCCTCGCAGCGGCCCTGAACGTGTTTGTCTGCCGGTATGATCAGGCGGCGAACTTCAGTCCCATGATGCCGCAGACGATGAGCGCGATGCAGGCCAGCCTGATCGCGGTGGCCGGCTCGCCGAGCAGCCAGATGCCGAGCAGTGCCGTACCGACGGTGCCGATGCCGGTCCACACCGCGTAGGCGGTGCCGACGGGCAGCGCCTTCAGCGCCAGGCCGAGCAGGGTGAGGCTGACGATCATCGAGGCAACGGTGAGCACGGTCGGCACCAGCTTCGAGAAGCCGTCGGTGTATTTGAGGCCGATTGCCCAGCCTATCTCGAACAGGCCGGCAAAAAAGAGAAGAACCCACGACATCGACAACGCTCCATCAGAGCATCGGACCGAAAAGTTGTTTTCGGAGACCGATGGTCAGTTAGACAATGGCGGGTCGTCCCAACCGGATTTCGGGGAAGATGCGAGGTCGTCCCCGCCACGCCAATATAGGAATTTCGGGCGCTCGATCAATGGCGACCGGCAACAGTGCTGCCGGTCGCAATTCCATTCCGAAGCTATTGGCTGGACCTACTTGTCCTTGAGCTTCATCGCCTTGACTGGCGGCGCCTTCAGGGCCGGAGCCGGGGCGGGCTTCTTGGCGTCCTTCTTCGGCTTGCGGGCTTCCTTGCCTGCCTTCATCGCACCTTTAGCCATGATTCGTTCCTCCGATTGCGGGAAGCGAAGTGAAACAAGAGAACCGCCCGACTGCAAGGGGTTAGCTGCTGCTGCCGTCGTCAGCGGATCGCTTTCAACCGGTTTCTAATTTGCTCGTAAACCATGGTGGTCCGTGTCATGGTCATCTTCGCACTGCAGCATCAACCCTTGCCTTCGCCGGGGTGATCGTCAGGCAGGCCGTCAGGACGACAATGCGAATCCACATCGGCTGCGAGATGAGCTTCGACTTTCCGCAGGAAACGCCGCTCATCGCGATGCTGAATGTCCACTACTCCCGCGCCTCCGATCTCGAACGGCCGGATTTCCTGACCTCCAATCCCGCAGTGCCGATCGAGAGCTACCGCGACAGGTTCGGCAACTGGTGCAACCGGTTCGTCGCCCCGCCCGGGCGTTTCACCTTCGGCACCGATGCGGTGATCCGCGATCCCGGCACCTTCGAGATGGGCGACCTGATGGCCTGGCAGCACGAGGTGCGCGACCTGCCGGCGGACACGCTGCTGTTCCTGCTGCCCAGCCGCTTTTGCGAAAGCGACCTTCTGGCTGATGAGGCGTGGCGGCTGTTTGGCAACACGCCGCTCGGCATTCCGCGCGTGCAGGCGGTCTGCGACTTCGTCCACAACCATATCGTTTTCGACTACGGCAATGCGCGGCCGACGCGCACCGCGGCGGAAGCCTATCGCGAGCAGAGCGGCGTGTGCCGCGACTACGCGCATCTCGCCGTCACTTTCTGCCGGGCGCTCAACATCCCGACGCGCTATTGCACCGGCTATATCAGCGACATCGGCATGCCAAAGCCATGGGCAAGCATGGACTTCTGTGCCTGGATGGAGGTCTATCTGGGCGGTCGCTGGCATGCCTTCGACCCGCGCAACAATGCGCCGCGCATCGGCCGCATCCTGATCGCCTCCGGCCGCGACGCCGCGGACGTGCCGCTGACCCATATTTTCGGGCCGGGTACGCTTGCCGGCTTCAAGGTGTGGACCAGCGAGATCGTCGACTAGCCACCGTCTTCTGCCAGCAACCTCTTCGACGGGCGCCAGCTTTGAACAAGCCGACGGTT
This sequence comes from Mesorhizobium sp. M1066, assembly GCF_040318635.1. NCBI lineage: Bacteria > Pseudomonadati > Pseudomonadota > Alphaproteobacteria > Hyphomicrobiales > Phyllobacteriaceae > Mesorhizobium > Mesorhizobium sp. M1066. The sequence goes on along the minus strand of NZ_JAMYMR010000008.1, from coordinate 167,267 downwards.
CGGACGGTTGTGATGCCTGTGGAGCTTGAGCCGTCCGGCCGTTAGACTGGGTGTGCATCGAACGGGGACAACAGACCATGGCCGGGCATGGCGGCTCAAAAAGGGTGATCTACGCGGCACTGGCCGGCAATCTTGCCATCGCGGTGACCAAGTTCGCCGCCGCCCTCTTCACCGGCAGTTCGGCGATGCTGTCGGAAGGCGTGCACTCGCTGGTCGATACCGGCAATGGCGGCCTGCTGCTCTACGGCATGCACCGCGCCGCCCGCCCGGCCGACCGGACGCATCCGCTCGGTCACGGCCGCGAACTGTATTTCTGGAGCTTCATCGTCGCGCTCCTCGTCTTCGCGCTGGGCGCAGGCGTGTCGTTCTACGAAGGCGTGATCCATATGATGGCGCCGGAGCCGGTCGCCAACGGCAAGGTCAACTACATCGTTCTTGGCCTGTCCTTTCTGTTCGAGGGCAGCTCCTGGCTGGTCGCGCTGAGGGAGTTCCGCAAGCAGAAGGGTAAGCAAGGCTGGCTGCGGGCGGTGCAATCGAGCAAGGATCCGAGCGTCTACACCGTGCTGTTCGAGGACAGTGCGGCCCTGCTCGGCCTGATCGTCGCCTTCGCCGGCATCCTGGCGGCGGAACTGCTGGAGATGCCGGAACTCGACGGCGCCGCCTCGATCGGCATTGCACTCATCCTTGGCGCCACCGCGATCTTCCTGGCGCGCGAAAGCAAGGGCTTGCTGATCGGCGAGCCGGCATCGCCCGAGGTGCAGAGACAAGTGCTGGCTATCGTCCAGCAGGATCCGGCGGTGCAGCGGGCGAACGGCGTTCTGACCGTCCACATGGGGCCGGAAGAGATCGTCGCCGGCCTCAGCATCGAGTTCGAGGATCATCTGACGGCGCCGGAGATCGAGGCTTGCGTCGAGCGACTGGAGGCGCGGCTGAAAAAGGAGATGCCGGAGATCACGCGGCTGTTCGTCAAGCCGCAGACCACCGGAACCTGGGAGAAGCGGCGCGAGCTGATCGAGACCGCGTCCGATCCGGCACTGGACTAGCGCTGCGCCATTGCCTCATGGTCTTGCCCCGCTTGGATTAAAGGACTTTGCCCGCTTGGATTAAAGGACTTTGGAGGAACGAAGATGAAAATCGACGGCGGCTGCCATTGTGGCGCCATCACCTATGAGGCGGAGGTCGATCCTGAAAAGACGAACATCTGCCACTGCACGGACTGCCAGCAACTGACCGGCACGGCTTTTCGCGTGACGGTTCCGGCGCCCGAAAGCAACTACCGCATCACCAAGGGTACGCCGAAAATCTACATCAAGATCGTGGCGAGCGGCGCCAAGCGCGCCCAGGCCTTTTGCGGGGACTGCGGTTCGCACCTTTACGCCACGTCGGTAGGAGATGGTCCAAAAATCTATGGAATTCGAGTGGGGACCGCGCGGCAACGCGAGGATTTGATTCCGACACAGCAGAAATGGCACCGCTCGGCGCTGCACTGGCTGCCTGAATTTCAGGGCATGACCACCATAGAGGAGCAGTAGTGGTGTTCAGTCGTCGCCTTCGACGACCCTCAGCCTGAGCTGTCCTGTTTTTGAATCGGCGACGCGCGCGCCCGCGTCGACCTTCGCAGCGGGAGCCCGCGACGCGGCATCCGCCGTGGCATCGCCGTCGGGCTGCGCGCCGAATTCCAGCGCCTCGATCTTCTGGCCGCGCTTGGTGACCTTCGACGTTGAAACCAGGATGTCGTCGATGTCCTTGGCCGACTGGCCGAAATGGACCTGCAGCTTGCGCACCCGCTCGTCGACACGCGCAACGTCCTCCATCAGCCGGATGACCTCGCCCTGGATCAAATGCGCCTGTTCGCGCATGCGGGCGTCCTTGAGGATCGCCTGGATGACCTGGATCGACAGCATCAGCAGCGACGGCGAGACGATGACGATTCGGGCGCGGTGCGCCTTGTGGACGATCGCCTCGAAATTCTCGTGGATCTCGGCGAACACCGATTCCGACGGCACGAACATGAAGGCGGTGTCCTGGGTCTCGCCCTGGATCAGATACTTCTCCGATATATCGCGGACATGTATCTCGATGTCGCGGCGGAAGGCCTGCGAGGCGACCTTCTGCAGGTCGGCGCCATCGGCGGCGCGGATGGCATTCCAGGCTTCGAGCGGAAACTTGGCATCGATGGCAAGCGAAGGTGCGCCGTTCGGCATCTTCACCAGGCAGTCGGGCCGGCTGCCGTTGGACAGCGTCGCCTGGAATTCGTAGGCGCCGTGCGGCAGGCCGTCGGCGACGATCGCCTCCATGCGCGACTGGCCGAAGGCGCCGCGCGTCTGCTTGTTGGAAAGGATTGCCTGCAACTGCACGACCTGGCCGGCGAGCGACTGGATATTGCCTTGCGCGACATCGATGATCGCCAGCCGCTCCTGCAATTTGGCCAGGCTCTCATGCGTCGATTTCGTCTGCTCGGTCATGGTCTGGCCGAGGCGGCCGGTCATGGCGTCGAGGCGCTGGCCGATCGACTGCGTCAGCTCCGCCTGTCGTGCTCCGAACACTTCGGCGATGGCGCCCATACGGCCCTGCATCTCGGCCTGGCTTTGCAATATGCCGGCCATCCTCGTCTCGGCGTCGCGGGCATGATCGGCGGCTTCCGCGGCCGCAACGGCGCGCGCCTTGGCCGACCGCCACAGCGCGATGACGAGCGCCACGAACAGGCCGAGAAACAGCAAGGCGGCGAAGGCCAGCGCATGGCCAAGTGTGATCGTGGTGGCGCCAAGCCGGGCGACAGGTTCCGAAAGGATGGTGCTCAGATCATTCATGTGGACAGCATAGACGATTCGCCCCGATAGCACAGATCAAAACGTGAACGAGCCTCAAGCCCACCGGTTGACGCTTTTCGCTGGAGGTCTTAGGTGGAACGCCATGCCGATCAAGCCGCTCATCATCCTTCCCGACCCCATCCTGCGCCAGGTTTCGAAGCCCGTGGAGCGCGTCGACGCGCCCTTGCGCAAATTAGCCGACGACATGCTGGCGACCATGTATGACGCGCCAGGCATCGGGCTAGCGGCAATCCAGATCGGCGAGCCGCTGCGCATGCTGGTGATCGATCTTGCCAAGGAAGACGAGACGCCGGCGCCGCAGGTCTTCATCAACCCGGAAATCCTGGAGAGCGCCGACGCGCGCTCGGTCTACGAGGAAGGCTGCCTGTCGATCCCGGATTACTACGCCGAGGTCGAACGCCCGGCCTCCGTGCGGGTCAAATATCTCGACCGCGACGGCAAATTGCAGGAGCTGGAGGCCGAGGGCCTGATGGCAACCTGCCTGCAGCACGAGATCGACCACCTCAACGGCATCTTGTTCATCGACCACATCTCGAAACTGAAGCGCGACATGGTGGTGAAGAAATTCAAAAAGCTCGCCAAGGACAAGGCGCCGGGCAAGCTGGCGGGATAGGGAAATGCCCCTTCGCGTCATCTTCATGGGCACGCCGGAGTTTTCGGTGCCGACGCTGCGCGCGATCGCCGAGGCCGGACATGATATCGCCGCCGTCTACACCCAGCCGCCGCGCGCCGCTGGACGGCGCGGGCTGGAGCTGACGCCGTCGCCGGTGCAGCGCGAGGCGGAGCGGCTGGGCATCGAGACCCGTACACCGACTTCACTCAAAGGCGACGCCGAGCAGGCCGCTTTCCGTGGTTTGCAAGCCGATGTCGCCGTGGTCGTCGCCTACGGCTTGCTGCTGCCGAAGGCGGTTCTAGAGGCACCCCGGCTTGGCTGCATCAACGGCCATGCCTCGCTTTTGCCGCGCTGGCGCGGTGCTGCACCGATCCAGCGCGCCATCATGTCGGGGGACCTGGAAAGCGGCATGATGGTGATGCGCATGGAAGAGGGTCTGGACACCGGCCCGGTGGGATTGGTTGAAAAATGCGCCATCGAACCCGATATGACAGCCGGCGATCTGCATGATCGGTTGATGAGTGTCGGTGCAACCCTGATGGTGGAAGCGCTGGCGCGACTGGAAAGGAACACCCTGACATTTGCCCGCCAAGCGGTGGAAGGGGTGACCTATGCCAAAAAAATCGATAAATCCGAGACGCGCGTGGACTGGACTCGCTCGGCGAGCGAGGTCCACAATAGCATTCGCGGCCTGTCGCCCTTTCCGGGCGCCTGGTCGGAGATAGGGATTGGTGGCCGCCCGGAGCGGCTGAAACTGCTTCGCTCGACGCTGTCCGAAGGCCTGTCGCTTTCGGAAGATTTGGGCGAGTCGGGAGGAATTCTCGATGACCGGCTGACGGTCGCCTGCGGGGCAGGCGCGATCAGGCTGGTCGAAGTTCAACGGGCGGGCGGAAGGCCCGCTGCCGCGTCGGAATTCCTGCGCGGGGCCAAGATCGAAAAAGGACTGAAATTCTCATGAGCATGATGTCGATACGCGCGGCAACGCCGCGGGATCGCGAGGCCATCCGCCTCGTCGAGGAACACGCTTTCGGCCAGCAGGCCGAGGCCGGTCTGGTCGACGCGCTGGTGACTGGCGGCGACGCTGTTGCCGAACTGGTGGCGGAAGAGGACGGCCAGGTGGTCGGCCACATCCTGTTTTCGCGGCTGTTCGTCCAGAATGGCGGCAAGACCTTCGCCGCCGTGGCGCTCGCGCCGCTGGCGGTGGAGCCCTCGTTCCATGACAGCGGCATCGGCGGCGCGCTGATCCGCGAGGCGCATATCCGCCTCAAGGATGGTGGTGAGACGCTGGCCGTGGTGCTGGGCGACCCCACCTATTACGGGCGTTTCGGCTATAGCCACACGCGTGCCGAGAACTTCGAAAGCGAGTACCAGGGCGAAGCGCTGCAGGCGCTGGCTTGGGGCGACGCGCCTGACGCCGGCAGGCTGGTATACGCCTCCGCCTTCACCGCTCTCGCCGCGTAGACAGTCCACCGTTTCATGGAAATGGCGAACTGCTCTACCTCTTTGTTTTAACGCAATTCCGAACGGAAAACCGTTTCACACTTTTCCTGGAATTGCCCGAGGCGAGAGCTCTAGTCGCAAATGCCGCGTTTTCGCCTCGACATCGAATATGACGGCAGCCTGTTTGCCGGCTGGCAGCACCAGGCGGATCAGCCTTCGGTGCAACAGGCGATCGAGCGGGCGATCGAAAAATTCTGCGGCGAAGCGATCAGGCTGCGCGCCGCTGGCCGCACCGATGCCGGCGTGCATGCGACAGCGCAGGTGGCGCATGTCGATCTCGTCAAGGCGTGGCCGGGCGACAAGGTGCGCGATGCCGTCAACGCCCATTTGCAGGCGGCCGGGGCGCGCATCGCCATCTTGAAAGCGACGGTCGTTTCCGACAGCTTCGACGCCCGCTTCTCGGCCATCGGCCGCCACTATCTCTACCGCATCCTAAACCGCCGTGCCCCGGCCGCGCTCGACAAGGGCAAGGTGTGGTGGGTGCCGAAGCGGCTCGACGCCGGCGCCATGCACGAAGCGGCGAAAGTCCTGCTCGGACGGCATGACTTCACCACCTTCCGCTCGACCCAGTGCCAGGCCAACAGCCCGATCAGGACGCTGGAACGGCTCGATGTGAGCCGACAGGGCGACATGATCGAGGTCAGGGCTTCGGCGCGCTCGTTCCTGCACAATCAGGTGCGTTCGATGGTCGGCTCACTGAAGCGCGTCGGCGACGGCGGCTGGAGCGCGGCCGACCTGAAAACGGCGCTCGAGGCGCACGACCGCGCCGCCTGCGGCCAGGTGGCGCCGCCCGACGGGCTGTTTCTCACCGGTGTCGATTATCCAGTCGAGACGAGCCCGGACAGGCTCTGAACTCCGACATCGTCCGGCACGGTGATGCCGAGCAGCGTCTGCAGGCCGAACAGCACCAGCAGCGAGGCGATGAACATGCCGACGAAAACGGCGGTGCCGACCGCTGCGCCCCTGCCGATCGTGGCGTTGGTCATGCGCCAGGTCAGCACCATCGACAGGGCAAACAGGAACAGCGACACAAGGCTCGAAACCTGGCTTGCGGACGACAGGAAAAGCCGGATCAGCGCCGAGGGCAGCATCAGCCAGGCGGTGATGGCCGAAGCCCAGTTGCTGGCGACGACGTAGTGGACGAAGCGGCCGCCTATGCCGGCGCGCGGCGCGATCAAAGCGAGCGCAACCAGCGGCAGCACCCAGGAGCCGATGTCGACCGTCGCCAGGCGCACCAGCATGCTGAAGCGCCCCGCGAAGGCGTCGGGATCGCCGATTTCGTTGGCGATGCCGACCCAGCCGACGATCAGCGCCGGTGCTGCAACGACAATGGCGAAGAAGGAATTCCAGAAGCCGTCGGCCGACAGGTCGAGCAGGCGCAGGCCGTCGGACTTGCCGAGCATCAGTCGCCAGGCGCCCGTCAGCGAAGCTTGGGTTTCGTCCGCCGAAAGCATGCTGTTCAGCCCTGTCCGAACCAGTCTTCTATGAAGCGCTGGTAGATTTGCGTCAGCGTTTCCAAATCGGCAATGGCGACGCGCTCGTCGACCATGTGCATTGTCTTGCCGACCAGCCCGAACTCGACCACCGGACAATAGTCCTTGATGAAACGCGCGTCGGACGTTCCACCGGAGGTGGACAGCGTCGGCTCCTTGCCGACCGCCGACTTGATCGAGCCGCGCAGCGTTTCGATAAGCCTGTCGTCGCGGGTCAGGAAGACATGGCTCGGCCGGTCGCGCCAGACGAGCTCGTAGTCGACCGGCGTCTTCTTGCCCTGCCGGTACTTCTTGCGCCTGGCTGCCTGGTCGAGCCGGTTGTGGATTTCGGCCTGCAAGGTCTCGTCCGTCCAGGTGTCGTTGAATCGGATATTGAAGGTCGCGGTCGCTTTGGCCGGGATGACATTGGTGGCCGGGTTGCCGACATCGATGGAGGTGATCTCCAGATTGGTCGGCTGGAAATCCCTGGTTCCCTTGTCGAAAACCGGATGCAGCAAGGCATCGACCAGGCTCATCAGTCCGCGCACCGGATTGTCGGCAAGCAGGGGATAGGCGACATGGCCCTGGCGGCCATTGACGGTGACGGCGCCGGACATCGAGCCGCGGCGGCCGATCTTGATCATGTCGCCGAGCGCATCCGGATTGGTCGGCTCGCCGACGACAGATGCATCCCATTTCTCGCCCCTGGAAGCCGCCCATTCGAGCAGCTTGACCGTGCCGTTGATCGCGGGGCCTTCCTCGTCGCCGGTGATCAGCAGCGAGACCGAGCCTTTCGGACCGCCATTGGCCTCGACATGGCGCGCCACGGCAGCGATGAAACAGGCAATGCCACCCTTCATGTCGACGGCGCCGCGGCCATACATCTCGCCATTGGCGATCTCGGCGGCGAAGGGCGGATGCGTCCAGGCGGCTTCGTCGCCGACCGGCACCACGTCGGTGTGGCCGGCGAACATCAGATGAGGGCCGTTGCCGGAACGCCTTGCATAGAGGTTTTCGATATCGGGCGTGCCGTCTTCGGAAAACACCGGCCGATCGACCAGGAAGCCGAGCGGTTTGAGCATCGTCTCCAGCGCGGTCAGCGCACCGCCCTCAGCGGGCGTCACCGAAGCGCAACGGATAAGGGCGGCGAGGTTTTCGGCGGGATCGGTCGGCAGCGTCATGGCAAAAAGCGATAGTCGAAAGCGCAGGGCCTGTCACGGCCAGACATAGGGGCCAGCCTCATGGCTGGCGATACCGCCGATATTATGGTTTTCATGTCGTATAGTTGCGACCCGGCGCGGGCGACAGGATGGCAGACAAGGACAAACGGATCGTCATAGCCGGTGCCGGCAGCATCGGCTGCTATGCCGGCGGCTGCCTGGCGCTGGCCAGCCGAGAGGTCATTCTGCTGGGGCGGCCCCGCATCGAGGCAGCGTTGCGGCAGGACGGATTGCGGGTCAGCGACCTCCAGGGCCGCGATCGCTCGATCAAGCCCGAGGCGCTTGTCGTCACCGCCGATCCGGCCGTCGCCCTGCCGCCGGCGGACGTGATCCTGGTCACGGTCAAGAGCGGCGCGACGCAGGATATGGCGAATCTTATCAAAGCCCATGCCCGGCCCGACGCCGTGGTGATCAGCCTGCAGAACGGTGTCGGCAATGCCGACAGGCTGCGCGCTGGACTTGCCGGACGTACGGTGCTGGCCGGCATGGTGCCATTCAATGTGGTGCAGTCCCCGGATGGCGAGCTGCCGCTACGCGTTCACCGCGCCAGCGACGGCACGGTAATGGTCGAGGATGGCGACGCCGGCCTGGCCGACCTGCTTGGAGTCGAAGGGTTTACGGTCGAAACCCATCGCGACATGAAGGCTGTGCTGTGGGGCAAGCTGCTGATGAATTTGAACAACGCACTGGTGGCGCTTTCCGGTCTGCCGCTGGCAACCGAACTGGCCGATCGACGCTGGCGGCTGATCCTGGCCAGCCAGATCGACGAGGCCCTGAGAGCGATGAGAGCGTCCGGCATCGAGCCGGCGCGGATCGCCGGCCTGCGGCCGGCGCTGCTGCCGAAGGTGCTCAGGCTGCCTGACTGGCTGTTCAAGCTGCTGGCGCGGCACATGCTGGCGATCGACGCGCAGGCGCGCTCGTCGATGTGGGACGATCTTCAGCGCGGCCGGCCGACGGAGATCGACGACTTGCAAGGCGCCATATTGCAGCTGGCGGGGAAGGTCGGCACTCCCGTGCCGACGGTTCAGCGGATCACCGCCTTGGTGCGCGCGGCGGAAGCGGAGCGGCTTGGCTCGCCGGGCCTGCCGCCGGAGCAGGTTGTTGCACCGGCCGGCCGTCGATCAACGTGATCTTCTGCCAGATTTTCCGCGACAGGTTTGACGCCAGGTTCTCGATGTCGTTGACGCCATCGATGACCACGTCGTCATTGACCGACTGTGCGAACAATGCGGCGATCTTGCCCGTGATCGACAGCATTTCGGAGCAATAATCGAGGTAACGGGCCAAGTCGGCGGCATTGGTGATGCGGGCGGGCGAATGCGACGTCGGCTTGAAATCGGCCGACAGTACCGCCGGATCCTTGGTCAGCTGATGCATGTCGATGACGTGGATCAGCGAGCGCAGGCCATGCAGCTGGCGAAAGACCTGCTTGCGCTTGATGCGCTCCTCGGAGCGGATCAAGGCGAGAAATCCGACAATGGCGAGGATGAACATGTTGAGCGAAGCTTCGATGCCTTGCACCGACTGGACGGCATCACCGGGTTTGGAAATGCGGTCGAATGGCAGGACGGTGCCGACGAAGATGAACATCAATGCGCCGGCAACGACAGCGGCGACGATGAGGCCGCGCAGCCACCAGATCGGCGCTTCCAAGGCCTTGGCGCCCTGTGCCAGATCGCGCGACAGCGAGACCAGTTCGGCGGCAACGCCGCGCAGGCCGGCCTTGGGGAAACGCTCCGCAACACGCGTCTCCAGCCGTTCCGCGGTCTCGATGATCAGCTTCGGATCAAGCGTGCGGTAGCGCATGTCCGATCGGCCCTCAGGATTGTTCCGGCTCGTTGGTGCGCCGGCCATAGCGGTTGGGTCCAGGCTGCCCCGGAAACAGGCACAACACAAGGAAGGCGACGATCGAGACCACCGGCACAAACAGGATCAGCGCGGCAATGCCCGGCTTGTCCAAATCGTGTAGCCGCTTCACCGCCAGGGCGATGTTCGACCACAGCGAGGCGATGAAGGCGACGAAGAAGATGAACGACCACATGTTGCTCTCGGCCGAACCTTCCGGCACCAGCGTGAAGCGGTAAAGCGGGAAGGCCTGGATGATGGCGACGAGCAACCCGCCAAGAAAATAGGCCGCGCGACTGACGCGGCCCGAGGTTTTGAAGAAAAGCCAGGTGAGATCTGATCTGTCAGGCAAGCGGGTCCGGTCCATATTGATTGGCGCCCCTGGCGCCTTCGAGAATGCCGCATTCCACCAGAAACCAGATCGGGCCGATGAGCGGCACCAGCATGATCAGGCTCCACCAGCCCGACTTGCCGCGATCATGCCAGCGCTTGGCGTAGACTGCGAGTGCGAAATAGATCGAGGCCAGAGCGATGAGAATGCCGATGATGCCGATCTGGGCGCCACTGGCGGTGGTGATGCGTGTACCGAGAATCGCATCGAGAATAAAGGCAACGATGCCAATGACGAGGAAAACGCCAATCGCGGCCCAGAACTTGCCACGGTTTATGCGACCATCAAAACTTGTGAGCAGATCCTTCCAGTCCATGTCACCCCTCCATGTTGAACCAGCGCGACCGATTGTCGCGCCGGCGGAAGGTGCGCTCGCTTTGCGCAAAGATCAATCGCGCAGCAATTCGTTGATCGAGGTCTTGGAGCGGGTCTTGGCGTCGACACGCTTGACGATGACGGCGCAGTAGAGGCTCGGACCTGGCTCGCCGTTAGGAAAGGACTTGCCCGGCATCGTTCCGGCGACGACTACGGAATTCGGCGGCACTTCGCCATAGAAGATCTCGCCGGTGGCGCGGTCGACGATCTTGGTCGACTGGCCGATGAAGACGCCCATGCCGAGCACCGAGCCTTCGCGCACGATGCAACCTTCGACCACTTCCGAACGCGCGCCGATAAAACAATTGTCCTCGATGATGGTTGGGCCGGCCTGCATCGGCTCCAGCACGCCGCCGATGCCGACGCCGCCGGAAAGGTGCACGTTCTTGCCGATCTGGGCACAGGAGCCTACCCCGACCCAGGTGTCGATCATGGTACCTGTATCGACATAGGCGCCGACATTGACGAAAGACGGCATCAGCACGGCGCCCGGTGCGATATAGGCCGAGCGACGCACGATCGACCCCGGCACGGCCCGAAAGCCCGACTTTTCGAAATCGACTGCGCCCCAGCCATCGAACTTCGACGGCACCTTGTCCCACCACATCGCTTCGCCGGGACCACCCTTGATGATCTCCATCGGGTTGAGCCGGAAGGACAACAGCACGGCCTTCTTCAGCCACTGGTTGACATGCCACTTGCCGTCGGCCTGCCGTTCGGCGACGCGGACGGCGCCGCGGTCGAGCAGGTCGAGCGCCGACTGGATGGCATCGCGCGTTTCGCCGCGCGTCGCAGTCGAAATCGCGTCGCGTTCCTCGAAGGCCTTCTCGATGGTCTTTTCGAGGCTCGCCAGATCGGGCTTCGACATGAATTCGCTCCATTACCAAGCTGTTAAGGGGCTGCGCCTTAACCTGTTTTGAAAGTCGCGCGGACCCCCATGCATGCTTCGCATGCTTGGGTCTTTGCATGTAGCAGGTTTTGCGGAACCTGCTTATGTGAAGCCTTGGTGAGGGTCAATCGCGGCTGCGTCATGGGGCGGCGCAAGTGAAGAATTTGGACGGGTAGAGCATATGACACCTATGGAAAAGGCGGGCTGGACGCCGCTGCCGCATTCGGACGAGGATCTGGAGCGGTCGAAGAGCGTACCGGATACGCCGCAGACGCGTGCCGAGACCTACCGGCTCGCCTGGAACGATCCCGACTTCATGACGCGGCGCGAGTTGCGCGCGGTCCGGCTGCAGCTCGAACTCCTGAAACCGGAAATGATCCTGGCCGAACGCGGCATCCGTTCGACGGTGATCCTGTTCGGCGGCGCGCGCCTGCCGGAACCCGGCGGCGAGGCCTGGGCGGCCAAGAACGAGACGCAGAAGAAGAACCTCGAGGAGAACAGCAAATACTATGAGGAGGCGCGGAAATTCGCCCGCCTCTGCTCGCAACAGTCGGCTACCTCCTATTACCGCGAATATGTCGTGGTGACCGGCGGCGGGCCCGGCGTGATGGAAGCGGGAAACCGCGGCGCCGACGATGTCGGCGCGCCGTCGATCGGCCTCAACATCGTCCTGCCGCACGAGCAGGCGCCGAACATCTATGTGACGCCGGAGCTCTGCTTCAACTTCCATTATTTCGCTATCCGCAAGATGCATTTCGTCATGCGCGCCAAGGCGGTCGCGGTGTTTCCGGGCGGCTTCGGCACGATGGACGAATTCTTCGAGACGCTGACCCTGATCCAGACAGGGCGCATGGAGCGCGTGCCGGTGATCCTGTTCGGCAAATCCTTCTGGAAGCGGGCGATCGATCTCGATTTCCTCGCCGAGCAAGGCACGATCAGCCCCGGTGACCAGGACATCATCGACTTCGTCGACACCGCCGATGAAGCCTGGGGGATCATCAGCCGGTTCTACAAGCTGGGGGAGTAGGGCAGTGGGGAATTGAAGAACTGGTGAATTGAAGAACTGGGGAACTTGATCCGTGGAGACCGTCCTTCATTCTTCATTCTTCAATTCTTCAATTCCCCTCTTCCTTCCCCTCCACAATCGCCGTCAGAAACCCCGCCAGATCGTCGGTGACGAAATCGACGTCGTCCTCGTTGGTCGGGTCGCGCTCCCAGATCTCGGCAAAGGTCGGCTCGAAATTGCGCGGCACGATAAGCACTGTGGTCATGCCGAGCGACTTCGGCACCGACAGGTTACGGGCAAGGTCTTCGAACATCACCGCATTGTGGCCGGTGACGGCGTGGAGTTCGGCGAACTTCTCGTAGGTCTGGCGCGCCGGCTTGGGATTGAGCCCGGCGGCGACGATGTCGAAGATGTCGTCGAAATGGTCGAGGATGCCGAGCTGACGCGCGGTGCGCTCGGCGTGCCTGCGGTCGCCATTGGTGAAGATGAACTTGCGGCCCGGAAGCTGGCGGATGGCGGTGCCGAGAACGGGATCTGGCACCAGCCATGAATAGTCGATGTCGTGGACCTTCTCGAGGAAATCGTCGGGGTCGATGCCATGACGTGTCATCAGGCCGTTCAGCGTCGTGCCATATTCGCGGTAGAGTTCCTTCTGCAACTTGCGCGCATCGTCGCGCGGCAATGCCAGCAGTTCGCCGACATAGGCGGTCATCTTGACGTCGATCTGCGAGAACAGATTCGAATGATGCGGATAAAGCGTGTTGTCGAGATCGAAGACCCAGTCGGTGACATGGGCGAAGCGGGCGGGGTCAGGGAGCGTGGTCATAGGCTCCTTATGGCATGAAACGCGCATTCCGAAAGCGACTTTATCCACAACTTCTGCTCGTTGAGGTTGCGTAAATCGCCTCACGATTCAAATTTTAGGCATCTGGGAAAGGTGGCCTTCAGGGCTTGCTGGCAGAGAGGCAGTCTTGTGGGAGCAAGCGATGAACAGCATAATTCTGAGATCCGCCGCCGTTGCTTTCGCCTCAGTCGCGGCCTCTCTCCTGCTGACCCTGATCATCGTTCCGGCCATGGGATTTCCGGTCAACCGCACGATCTGGCTGACCTCCACCCTCTGTCCGCTGGTGCTGGCGTGGGCCGCCAGCGCAAGCACTTTCTGGCAAAGCGACAGGCTGAAAAACGCGCATCGCGATCTCGCCCGCGCTCATGCCCAGCTCGCCGCCGCGCATCGCCGACTGGCGGAAAAGGCGAGCCGCGACGACATGACCGGCATGCTCAACCGGGAAAGCTTCTTTGCCGCGCTCGACGGTTCGCGCCGCAAGTCCGATCGCGGCGCGCTGCTGATCATCGATGCCGACCACTTCAAGACCATCAACGACAATTTTGGCCATCTGACAGGCGATGACGCGCTGCTTTTGATCGCCAGCGCGATCCAGCGCGGCGTGCGCAGCGGCGATGTGCTCGGCCGCATCGGCGGCGAGGAGTTCGGCGCCTTCCTGACCGGCGCCACCGAGCAGGAGGCCAAGCGCGTCGCCGAGCGCATTCGCCGCGAAGTGGAGCTGATCCGCTTCCGGCCCGTCGACGAGCGGACCATCCCGCTCACGGTCAGCATCGGCGGCACTGTCTGCAGCGAGGAAGCCAGTGTGTCGGAGCTGATGCGCGCCGCCGACCGGCGCCTCTACCAGGCCAAGCACCAGGGCCGTAACCTGACGATCATCGACACCGGCATTTCCGAGGCGGCGTGATCCGATCTGCCGCAACCGGCCTGTTAAGAAAACTCTAACCCTGTTTGTACTCGGTTGTACCGCTTAGCCGGGTTTTCACTGCTTTGCGGCCAGACTTGGCACGATACTGGCTTCCACGGTGATGCATGTGTCGTTCCGGGAATTGCCTTCTGGGAACGCCATGCAGTGCCGAAGCCCAGCCGAGAGACCAGCCATGAGTTTCATCATCAAAAGAATGTCACGCCGCGCGCTCGTGCAGGCGTTGATCGCATTGCCTGCCCTGTCTTTGTTCCGCAGGCTGCCTGATGCCGATGCCGCCGGTCCAAAGCCTGACCCGAACGAGATCGTCGAGGTCAATGGCTGGATCCTGAAGCGGAGCGACTTGGCATGATCTTCGACAGCTACGAGGCGTATCGCGCCGCGAACTTCACCCCGAAGGTCTGCATCCTCGGCTCCGGCCCGGCCGGCACGACGATTGCGCGCAAGCTTGGCGCGGCCGGCATTCCGGTGGTGGTGATGGAGGCCGGTCCGCGCGAATTCAGCGACGAGTCGCAGGATTTCTACCGTGGCAGCACGGTCGGCGATTTCTATTTCGATCTCGACATCACCCGGCTGCGGTTCATGGGCGGCAGTTCCAACCACTGGGCCGGCTGGTGCCGCGTGCTCGACAAGCAGGATTTCGAGCCGAAGGCCTGGGTGCCCGATACGGGCTGGCCGATCCGCCGCACCGACATCGAACCCTATCTGCCGGAAGTGCGCGATATTCTCGACCTTCCTGCCTTCCGGCCCGATATGCCGATCTCGGACGATATTCGCTGGGTGCAGCTGATCAAGAGCCCGGCCGTACGCTTCGCGGAGAAATTCGGCGACGAACTCGACAAGGCCAAGAACATCGCGGTGGTGCTCAACACTTGTGCCACCGAACTTGCCGGCGACGGCAGACGCGTGACGAGCGCCAGACTGTGGTCGAACGGACAGGATGCGGGCTCCTTCAGCGCCGACTATTTCATCGTCTGCACCGGCGGGCTGGAGAATTCGCGGCTGCTTCTGTGGTCGAACCAGCGCTCCAACGGCGGCGTCGTGCCGAATGCGACGGCGCTTGGCCGCTACTGGATGGAGCATCCGACCTTCGAGGGCGGCAATGCCATCCTGGCAGACTACAACGCGTTCGAGGTCGATGCCGTCAACGAGGCCTTCTTCTCGCCGACACTTGCCGCCATGGAGCGGCTGCAGATCATGAATTTCGGCATCCGGCTGATCGAGACGCCGTATCCCGGCGTCAAGAGCCTTATCGCCGATCTCGCCTGCACGGCGCCCGACATGGCCGAGTGGATGTCCTCCAAGCTCAGCCAGAGGCTGCGCTGCGCCGCCCAGCTCTATGTCGCATGGGAACAGGCGCCGCTGGCATCCAACCAGATCGAGTTGTCGAAGACCGATGTCGACCACGCCGGCGTGCCGCGCATCGAGCTGCACTGGAAGAAATCGGAAATGGAGCGCCGCACCCTGCTCGAAGGGCTCAGAACGTTCGGCAAGACGCTGATCGAGAAGGATCTCGGCCGCGTGCGCATTGCCGACTGGATCAGCAATGGTCAGGACTATCCGACCAATGACGAGACGGCGGGCCATCACCATATGGGCGGCACGCGCATGGGCACCGACATCAGCAAGAGCGTGGTCGATGCCAACTGCAAGGTGCACGGCATGGACAATCTCTATGTCGGCGGCTCCTCGGTGTTCTGCACGTCAGGTCAATGCAACCCGACGACGACAATCACCGCGCTGGCCTGCCGGCTCGGCGACCATCTGAGCAAGGTGGTCACCGCCTGACGGCTGCGGGGCAACGTGCTGCTAGAGCGTCGCCGGGTCAAGCGCCGGCCGGTCCTTGCGCCGGGCGACGATCGCCTCGAAATCGGCGATCTGGAAGGCATCGCGCAAGGCGTCGAAGGACGGCAGCACGAAATAGGCGCGCTGGAACTTGTCGATCTCGTAGCCGGTGCGCATCACCGTTTCCAGGTCGAAGGCCACGTGGTGGGCGTCCTTGCCTTCGACCGCGAACTGCAGCTCGGTAAACGACGACATCAGGCCGGCGCCAAAGGCCTTTAGCGGCTGGCCGGCCTCCTGCATCAGGCCATATTCGGCCGTGTACCAGTAGAGCCGGGAAATCATCTCGTCGCCACCCAGCGCGATGATGTCGCCGGCCTTCTCGCCATACATCTGCATGAAGTCGGCGAACACCGGTTGCGACAGCGCCGGCACGTGGCCGAAGAAATCATGGAAAATGTCGGGCTCGACAATGTAGTCAAGCTCCTGCCTGGTGCGCAGCCAGTTGGTAACCGGGAAGCGGCGATCGGCGAGATGGTCGAAAAACGGGGCCGCGGGAATGAGCCCCGGCACCGCGACGATCTGCCAACCGGTCAGTTCGCGCAGCTTGGCGCTGACCTCGTCGAAATCGGGAATACGGTCGAGCAGGCCGAGTTTCTCGACGCCGTCCAGATAGGAATGGTGGGCGAGCTTGCGCGTCAATTTGGTCTGGCGGTCGCACAGCGTGCGCCACACCGTCTGCTCTTCTTCGCTGTAATCGTAACCCTGCGACACGGTGAAATCGGCACGGCAGACCGAATAGTCGCCGCGCAATCCTTGCGCCGCGCAGTCGCGGGCGTATTCGGCAACGCTCATCGTCGTCATGGTTTTCTCCTCGCAAATCATGAATGGCAAGACGGGCCGAAAGGCTACCCGGATTTGCCGAGGCAAATCGGTTTTGATGATGGCTCGAACGGAATATTTGAGATAACATCCACTCACAAAGCCCCTCTATCGGAGTGAAAATGCCTCAGTTCGACGATTTCGAGATCAAGATGCTCGATGTCCTGCAGCGCGAAGGGCGCAAGCCGGTTTCCGAACTGGCGCAAGAGATCGGCCTGTCGACGACGCCGTGCGCGCGGCGCTTCGAGGCGCTGCAGGAGGCCGGAATCATCAAGGGATTTGCCGCGGTGATCAGCCGCCGCGCGGTCGGCCTGATGGTCGAGGTGTTCATCCAGGTGCGCCTGGTCAGCCATAGCGACGGCTCGCCCGAAAGCTTCATCGCCGCCGTGCAGCGCATGGACGAGGTGTCCTCGTGCTGGACGATGACCGGCGACCATGACTTTCTGCTGCATGTCATGGTGCCGTCGGTCGACGAACTCAACGCTTTCGTCATGCACCGGCTGATGCGGCTCGACGGCGTGCGCGACGTCCACACGCAGTTGGTGCTGCAGAACATCAAGGGGCCGGGCCATGTGCCGCTCGGGCATCTCCGGAAGTGAGAATGCCTCCTTCCTCACCCCTTAAGCAAAAGCTGCACGCAAACTGCTGAAACGGGCCAAGCGCGTGTCCACATCGCCGGCCAGCTTGCGCGGACCAACCGCCCAGAGGTCCGCCATGAAAATCGTCCTGATCAATCCGCCGCACACCGCCATCGGCAGCCGCGTGCCCGACGATCATTTGCCGCCGCTCGGCCTGTTGGCGATCGGCGGACCGCTGATCGATGCCGGCCATCAGGTGCGGCTCGTCGACGCCGAGTTCGGGCCGATGCCGCTCGATGACGTCGTGCGCAACGCACTGGAGGACCACCCCGACTTCGTCCTGATCGGCCATTCCGGCTCGACCTCGGCGCATCCGACCGCCTTGCTGATCGCTGAGCAGATCAAGCAGCGCGAACCGGCGACCATCATCATCTATGGCGGCGTCTTCCCGACCTATCATTGGCGCGACATCCTGGCTGAAACGGACGTCTTCGACTTCATCGTGCGCGGCGAGGGCGAGGCAACCGTGGTGGCGCTGGTCGAAGCGCTGGAAATGCGCCAGCCGCCGGCGAGCGTGGCCGGCATCGCCTATCGCGACGATCTGCGCCGTCCCTTTGCCACGCTGCCGGCCATGACCATCGCAGAACTCGATGCCTACCGCGTCGGCTGGGAACTGATCGATCACGGGCGCTACAGTTATTGGGGCGGCAAGCGTGCCGTGGTCATGCAGTTTTCGCGCGGCTGTCCGCATCTGTGCAACTATTGCGGCCAGCGCGGCTTCTGGACCCGCTGGCGGCATCGCGATCCCGTAAAGTTCGCCAGGGAGATCGCCTGGCTGCACCGCGAGCACGGCGTCGAGCTGATCAATCTCGCCGACGAGAATCCGACGGTCTCGAAGAAGGCCTGGCGCGTCTTCCTCGACGCCCTGATCGCCGAGAACGTACCGGTGCTGATCGTCGGTTCGACCCGTGCCGACGACATCGTGCGCGATGCCGACATCCTGCATCTCTACCGCAAGGCCGGCGTCATCCGCTGGCTGCTCGGGATGGAAAACACGGACGAGCAGACGCTTCAATTGATCCGCAAGGGCGGCAGCATCTCATCCGACCGCGAGGCGATAAGGCTGCTGCGCCTCAACGGCATCCTGTCTATGGCGACCTGGGTGGCCGGCTTCGAGGACGAAGGGTTTCGCGACCTGTGGCGCGGCTTTCGTCAGCTTATCGCCTATGACCCCGACCAGATCCAGGCGCTTTATGTGACGCCGCATCGCTGGACGCCGTTCTTCCGCATCGCGCGGGATCGCAAGGTGATCCAGCAGGACGCGCGCTTGTGGGATTACAAGCACCAGGTGCTGCAGATGACACGGCTGAAGCCGTGGATGCTGTTCTTCAGTGTCAAGCTGATCGAACTGGCGGTGCAGTCGCGGCCGAAGGCGCTGGCCCGCATCCTGTTCCACAAGGATCCGGAGCAGCGCCATTCGATGCGCTGGTACACACAGATGGGCCGCCGCGTCTGGTTCCGCGAGGTCTGGGGATTTCTGGTCCGCGACATCAGGGTGAAAGACGGCCCGACGCTGGCCGAATTCTGGGGCGCGCCGCAGGACGCCGAGGAGGAATCGATGTCCGTTCGGCGCCCGGCCAGAAAGCCCGCCATTCCCACCATCGGCAATATTGAAGATTCCGAGGCGAAAAAGTTAGCCGGCTGACGAGCCGCTCAGGGCACGATCAGCGTGCCGGCGCCATGCTCGGTGAACAGTTCCAGCAGCACCGCATGCGGCGTCTTGCCGTTGAGGATGACGACGCCTTCGACGCCGCGCTCGATCGCTTCGATGCAGGTCTCGACCTTGGGGATCATGCCGCCCGAGACCGTGCCGTCCTTGATCAGCCCCTTGGCCTCGGCCACGGTCAGTTCGTCGATCAGCTTCTTGTTCTTGTCGAGCACACCCGGCACGTCGGTGAGGAACAGTAGGCGCGTCGCCTGGCAGGCGCCGGCAATGGCGCCGGCGAAGGTGTCGGCATTGATGTTGTAGGTGTGGCCGTCGCGGCCTGGCGCCACCGGCGCCAGCACCGGGATCATCTCGGAGCGTGCCAGAAGATCGAGCAAGGTGCGGTCGACCTCGACCGGCTCACCGACGAAGCCGAGATCGAGCACGCGCTCGATGTTGGAGTCTGGGTCGATCATGGTCTTGCGGGCCTTTTCGGCGAACACCATGTTGCCGTCCTTGCCGCACAGGCCGATCGCCCATTCGCCCTCGGCGTTGATCAGCGCGACGATCTCCTTGTTGATCGATCCGGCCAGCACCATTTCGACGATCTCGACCGTCTTCTGGTCGGTGACGCGCAGGCCGCCCTCGAACTTCGATTCGATGCCCATCTTGGCCAGCATGGCGCCGATCTGCGGGCCGCCGCCGTGGACGACGATCGGGTTGACGCCGGACTGCTTGAGCAGCGCGATGTCGCGCGCGAAGGCCTTGCCGAGCTCGATGTCGCCCATGGCATGGCCGCCATATTTCACCACGACCGTCTTGTGCTCGTAACGCTGCATGTAGGGCAGAGCCCGTGACAACAGGGCTGCCTGCATTTCGGCGGTGGCGGTTATTTCCGTCATCGGCTTGGTTCCCGGCTTTTTATTTTAAGCATGTCGTTGTCCCAAAACCGCTGGACACTTTTGGGCGACATGCATCAGGTGAGGACGGCGGCGTCTTAGCGGGAATTGGCGTCGCCCGCAAATGGCTTTGCTGTCATATTCGAGCGCTTCACGACCTCGTCATCGTGCCGGCACCATCAGCGGCGCCCTGCGACCCAGCCAACCCGAGATCTTCTCCATCTGCGCGGCGAGCGACAAAAGCGTCTCCTCGTCGCCCGGACGGCCGGCCGCCTGGACGCCGAGCGGCAGGCCGGCGTCGGTGACATGCACAGGCAGGGCGATCGACGGCTGGCCGCTGACATTCTGGATCGCCGGCCAAGGGGTGAACCAGAGGCTCTTGTCCATCAGCTGGCCGAAGAACGGCTTCAGCTTCAGCAAAGGCGTCAGATGAAGCTTGTCGAGCAGGTTCTCGATGAGTTCGTCGGCGCCTTTCGGATCCATGGCGCCGCAGGCGAGCGGCGGGTGGGCAATGACCGGCATCAGCACGGCGTCGTACTGCACGGTCTCCGAAATCAGGCGTCGCGAGGCGGCATGCAGCCGCTGCAGGTCGGCATAGGTCTCGCCGGCCGACACCAGTTCGCCGAAGCGGGCGAGCACGCGCGTCGCCCGCTCGATGTCGCCGGTAACGGAGCGCCCGACACGCAGCGCTTCGGCGCGCATCGTGCCGGCAACGGCGGAGGCGACCGTCCTGCAGAAATCGGCGAAGAAATCGCGGCCGATAAAAGGCAGGTCGATCTCCTCGACCGTGTGGCCGCCCTCGCGGGCAAGCGCTACCGCCTTGTCGAGCGCCTTGAGCGTCTCGTCCGAGATCGGCAGGCCAAGCGGCGATTTGCGGTAAACAGCCAGGCTGAGCTTGCCGGGATCGCGCGCGGCAGCGGCCGTGAACGTGCCCTTCGGCGACGGCGCGGCATAGGGCGACAGAGGATCGGGTCCGTGGGTGAGGTCGAGCAGCAGCGCGCAATCGCGCGCCGAACGGGTGAGCGCATGATCGACGACCATGCCGTACCAGCTTTCGCTCACCAGGGGCGTCAGCGGGGTGCGGCCGCGCGACGTCTTCAGACCGACAAGCCCGGTACAGGCGGCGGGCACGCGGATCGAGCCGCCGCCATCCGAGGCATGCGCCACCGGCACGACGCCGGCTGCGACCAAGGCTGCCGAACCGCCCGAAGAGCCGCCGCTGGTATGGCCGGTGTTCCACGGATTGCGGGTGATGCCAAAGGCCCTGGATTCGGTCATCAATCGAAGCCCGTGCTCCGGCGATGTCGAGGTGACGATCGGGATGAGCCCGGCAGCGAGATAGCGCTCGGTCAGCACCGAATTGACATCGGCCAGCCATGCCGGAATGCGGCTGCCGCCATGCGTCGGCACGCCCTTGATGGCGATGCCGAGATCCTTGATGGCGAAGGGAACACCGGCCAGCGGCAGCGAGCGGTCGATGGTCTTGGCGCGGACCCGGGCGGCATCGTAGAGCGGTTCGGCCGTGGCGTTGATGTCGGGACGGGTGGCCTCGGCGCGGGCAATCGCGGTGTCGGTCAGCTCGACGGCCGAAACGTCGCCCTTGCGGACCAGATTGGCGAGGCCCGTGGCATCTTCTTCCCAAAGGATCCGTTCGACCGACATGCGCGCTCCCCCATCACTGAGGGCAAGCTAGCCAGTGGCGATTCCATTGGCAATCGGTGGACGGATCCGGGCTGGCGACACACAAAGCTTAAGCGTGCACAAGATTATTTCCGCCGTTGCAAATACATCGCAATCGCCTAACTTGCCTGCAATGACGCCGCAGGACATCACCAAGCTGATCGTTCGGACTTCGATGAAGGATCGGGCCGCGTTCGATCTGCTTTACCGGCAGACCAGCGCGAAACTTTTTGGCGTCTGCCTTCGTGTCTTGAACGACCGGGGAGACGCGGAAGAAGCGCTGCAGGAAGTCTTCGTCAAGATATGGACGAAGGCGGATCGTTTTGCGGTCTCCGATCTAAGCCCGATC
The DNA here is from genome assembly GCF_040318635.1 of Mesorhizobium sp. M1066. Taxonomy (NCBI): domain Bacteria; kingdom Pseudomonadati; phylum Pseudomonadota; class Alphaproteobacteria; order Hyphomicrobiales; family Phyllobacteriaceae; genus Mesorhizobium; species Mesorhizobium sp. M1066. The sequence continues at coordinate 145,484 of NZ_JAMYMR010000008.1, read as the reverse complement.
TCCTGGCTGGTGGCAATCGCGCGCAACCATGCGATCGATCGCATACGAGCGCGGCGCAAGCCTGCCGCCGACATCGATGCCGCGCTCGACGTGGCCGATCCGGCGCCGGGGCCTGAAGCGATGGCGGTGGCGGGCGACGAATCCGAACGCATCCACCATTGTCTCGATGAATTGGAGAAGGACCGGGCAGCCGCCGTCCGGGGCGCCTATCTCAAGGGCGAGAGCTATGCCGAACTGGCGGAGCGCCATGGCGTGCCGCTGAACACGATGCGGACATGGCTGCGCCGCAGCCTGTTGAAACTCAGAGAATGTCTGGAAAGATGACGCTGGCAGAAGACACAGGACCGGAACGTGGAGGCGACGACCTGCTCGCCGCCGAATACGTTCTCGGCGTGCTCGATGCCGACGAACGCCAGATCGTCTCCCGCCGCATCGATGCGGATACCGTTTTCGCCCGTCTTGTCGAGGGATGGGAGGTCAGTCTCTCACCGATTGCCGCCGCCTATCCGGAAGTCGAGCCGCCGGTTTCGGTGAAGACCGCTGTCGACCGCCGCCTGTTCGCCAACGCTACCGCCGTGACCACGCCCGCCGGATCGCGCGGCGGCCTGTGGTCCAGCCTGGCCTTCTGGCGCGGCCTTGCCGCGGCCGCGGCTGCGGCACTGGCGATTTACATCGCCGTGCCAGTCCTCAACCCCCCGGTCGAGCAGCCGCAGGCGCGCCTCGTCGCTTCGCTGGCCGCCGAAGGCAGCGACGTCAAATATCTTGCGGTCTACGACGCCGCGCATCACGAAGTCGGGCTGTCGCATGTCTCCGGTGAGCGCGCTTCCGGCAAGGACTTCGAGCTGTGGATGATCGAGGGCAAGAACCCGCCGGTGTCGATGGGCGTCATTCCGGCCGGTGCTACGGCGCACATCGTGGTCTCGCCGGCGGCCCAGCAGAAGCTTGCCCAAGGCGCGGTGCTTGCCGTCAGCCTCGAGCCGTCAGGCGGTTCGCCGACCGGACAGCCGACCGGACCGGTGGTCGCCGCCGGCGACCTGAAGAGCATCTAACCGGCTCCGCGCACCTGAAAAATCACAAAAGACTATCATAAGTCTATCCCTCACTGAACATGCTCATAGACAGCATGTCGGCCGCGACCGATTGCTTGGGAAATCCGCCGGGCGCGTTAGATAAAATAAAAAATCACGATATTTCTGAAACTCGGGCGATTTTGTCCCGTATCTCCTCGCGTACCCAAAAATGGGAAGAGAAAACCCGAGGAGTTCGACATCATGCGTAGATACGCCACCCTTTTGCTCGCCGGTACGATCGCCGTTTCGGCTCTTGCCACCGCCGCCTATGCCGAAAACCCGATGGTTGGCGGCGCCGCGATGTATGCCGACAAGAACATCGTCGAGAACGCCGTGAACTCGAAGGATCACACCACGCTGGTCGCCGCCGTGAAGGCCGCCGGCCTTGTCGAGACGCTGCAGGGCGCCGGTCCGTTCACCGTGTTCGCTCCGACCAACGAGGCCTTCGCAGCCCTTCCGGCCGGCACGGTCGAGACGCTGCTCAAGCCTGAAAACAAGGACAAGCTCACCAAGATCCTGACCTGCCATGTCATCGGCGCCAAAGCGATGGGGGCGGACGTGGCCGCGATGGCCAAGGCTGACGGCGGCGCCCACAAGGTCAAGACGGCCGGCGGTTGCGAGCTGTCGCTCAAGGCTGACGGCGGCAAGGTCACGGTCACAGACGAGAACGGCAATGTCGCCAATGTGACGATCGCCGACGTCGAACAGTCCAATGGCGTCATCCACGTCATCGACAAGGTTCTTTTGCCCAAGATGTAACAAGGGGCTTGCTGCCGTCGAACTGACGGCAAGGGCCCTCCGTCGATTGCATGATCCCGCTCCCGTGATCCGCAATTGACCCGTGCACTCCGCGCCGCCCACATGCAGATGTGGGATGGCGCGGAGTGTTCGTTCGAGGGCCACCGTCACCGGCTTTTGATTTCCGCGCGGCGGTATAGTTTGGCAAAAGGACAACAGGAGGAACTGGTCATGAACCGTCGCGACTTTCTTTTGAGCGGTGTAGCCGCCATCGGCGTCGTCGGGGCCGCGGCAGCGCTGCTGCGCATGGGGTATCCGCAGGCAGCACAAGCGACCGAGACGTTCGAGATCACCAAGACCGACGCCGAGTGGAAAACCATCCTGTCGCCGGCAGCCTTCGACGTGCTGCGCAAGGAAGGCACGGAGTACCCCGGCACCAGCCCGCTGCTCAACGAACACCGCAAGGGCATTTTCGCCTGTGCCGGCTGCGACCTGCCGGTCTATTCGTCGGAGACGAAATTCGATTCCGGCACCGGCTGGCCGAGCTTCTGGCAAGAGATCCCCAAGGCTATCGGCACGACCGTGGACCGCTCGCTCGGCATGACGCGCACCGAGGCGCATTGCCGCCGCTGCGGCGGCCATCTCGGCCACGTCTTCGACGACGGTCCGGCGCCGACCGGCCTGCGCCACTGCATCAACGGCGTCGCGCTGACCTTCAAGCCCGCCACAGCCTGACAAATTCCAACTGGATATAAAAAACTCCGGGCTTGCGGCCCGGAGTTTTTTGCGCGGTCAGAGCTTTTTCAGGCGTGGACTGGAGGAGCTTCCCGAAACAGCTGCCCACGTATCAGTGGCCGCCACCACCTCCACCCGCCGCGGCCGGCTTGCGGATCAACATGGTGAACATGCCAAGCGTCGCAAACAGCACCGTCAGCATGAAGAACACATCCATGAAGGACAGCAGCGCCGCCTGCTGCTGCACCATGCCCGACAGCTTGGAAATCGCAGCACTTGTCGCGTCGAGGCCGGGGGTCTGCTCGAAATTGAGCGTCATGTTCTGCAGCTTGGTCTGCGCGGCTTCACTGCCCCATTGCACATGTTCGGAGAGCCTTGCGTAGTGGAAGGCATTGCGGTCGATCAGCACGGTGTTGATCAGGGCGAGGCCAACCGCACCGCCAAGGTTGCGGGTGAGGTTGAACAGGCCTGAAGCGTTCTTCAGCCGCTCGGGCGGCAAGGTTCCGAGCGCGATGTTGTTGATCGGCACCATGCACAGCATCATCGAACAGCCGCGCAGGATCTGCGGGATGAGCAGCTCGTAGAAATCCCAGTCGGCGGTCAGATGCGTCATCCACCAGGTGCCGGTGGCGAAGCCAAAGAAGCCGATCATCATCATCAGCCGTGGGTCCATCTTGTTCGACAGGATGCCCGAGATCGGCGCGGTGAAGAACATCGCCAGGCCGCTGACGAACAGCGCCTCGCCGATCATCATCGAATCGTAGCCGCGGATGCGCCCGAGGAACACCGGATAGAGATAGGTCAGGCCGTAGAGGCCGATGCCGATGACGAAGGAGAACAGCGAGCCGAAGGCGAAGTTGATGTTGGTGAACGCCTTCAGATCGACGATCGGCTCCTCGGCGGTGAACACGCGCCAGAAGAACAGCACCGCGCCGATGGTCATGACAATGGCGCAGATGAAGACGCCCTGGTCCTGCAGCCAGTCATTGTTGGGGCCTTCCTCGAGCACATATTCCATGCAGCCCAGGAACGCCGCCATACCGGCGAGGCCCCACCAGTCGAACTTGCTGAACAGCTTGAGGTTGGGCTTGTCGAAGTCGATCAGCGTCCAGGCCGCCGCTGTCACCAGGATGCCGGGCACGACATTGACCAGGAACAGCCAATGCCAGGACATGGCATGGCTGATGTAGCCGCCGACAGTCGGGCCGATGGTCGGCGCCAACGTCGCCACCAGGCCGATCATCGGCGAGACGAAGGCGCGGCGCGAGGGCGGGAAGATGGTGAAGGCAGCGGCGAAGACGCTCGGTATCATGCCGCCGCCGATGAAGCCCTGGACGGCGCGGTAGACGATCATCTGGTCGATGTTGGTGGCGGTCGCCGCCAGCGCACTGGCCGCGGTGAAGCCTGCCGCCGAGATGGTGAACAGCACGCGCGTCGACAGCATCCGGCTGAGGAAGCCCGACAGCGGGATCATCACCACTTCGGCGATCAGATAGGCGGTCTGCACCCACGGGATTTCGTCGGAGCTGGCGCTCAGGCCGGCCTGGATCTCGGACAGCGAGGCGGAGACGATCTGGATGTCCAGGATGGCCATGAACATGCCGAACACCATCGCCAGGAAGGCGATGACGCGCCGCGTCGAGATGGTGTCAGGCACAGCCGGCCTCGCCGGCGGTGCTCCTGCTGTCAGGGTTGCGGTTGCCATGGCATTGCTCCCTGGCGGCCGCTCAGTTCGACGCTGCCGCTGATGCGGACCCCGTCGGGGCGGTACGGCTGTCGACGGCGACGACGACGCTCAGGCCGGCGCGCAGCTTGCCGCTCTTCAGCGCATCGGCGGGCACATCGATGCGGACCGGAACGCGCTGCACGACCTTGGTGAAGTTGCCGGTGGCGTTTTCGGGCGGCAGCAGCGAGAACACGGCACCCGAAGCCGGCGCCAGCGACGAGACGGTTCCCTCGAAGTCCTGGCCGTCGGTCGCATCGACCGAGATCTTGACCTTCTCGCCGGGCACCAGCCGGGCAAGCTGCGTCTCCTTGAAGTTGGCGACGATGTAGAGCTTGTCCATCGGCACGATGACGGCGAGCTTCTGGCCGGGGCTGACAAGGTCGCCCTGTTCGACAGAGCGGTTGCCGACGATGCCGTCATAAGGCGCCTTGAGCACGGTGAAGGAAAGATCGCGCAGCGCCTTGTCATGGCTGAGCTGCAGGGACGCCAGCGTGCTCGCCGATTCCGCGCGTTGCGCCTGCAGCACGCCGATATTGGCCTGCGCGGCGGCGATCTGTGCGTCGGCGCCGACAAGGGCGGCATCGGCCTGCTGGACCGCGGTCTGGGCGTCGTCCAGCTGCGCCTGCGTGCCGACATGCGTCTTGAGCAGCTGCGAGGCGCGCGCCGCGACCTTGGCCGCATTGTCGGCCGCGGCCTGGTCGGCGACCTTCTGCGCCTGCGCCTGCTGCAGCGAGGCGCGGGCCGCGTCGGTCTGGGCGTCGATACGGTCGAGCGTCTTGCTCAAGGTGGCGATCTGCGCCTCGGCCTGGGCGACGGCAATCTTGTAATCGCCGTCATCGACGACGAGCAGCGGATCGCCGGCCTTGACCAGCTGGTTCTCGCTGACCTTGACCTGATCGACATAGCCGGAAATCTTGGGCGAGATGAACGCCATGTCCGCCTGGACATAGGCGTCGTCCGTCGAGATCATGAAGCGGCCCGTTGTCCAGTAGTCGTAACCGTACCAGGCGCCGGCGCTCAGCAAGGCAACGCCGATGATCGGCAGCAGAAAGGAACGCACCGAGCGCTTCTTCTTGACCGGAGCCTCTGCCGGCGGCGACGAGACGGGCTGGACAGGCATATCCGGCGCTTCCGTTGCCGGCGCAACCTTGGCGTTGGGGAAGGGACGGACTTCGGCTGTGGTCGGCGCGTTCGAGGACATGACATCTCTCTAAAGTTATAATATGATACTGAACCGTTCGGTTCGATCCGGCCGTTGACATAGCGCGTAAAGAGGACCATATCAAGGGCAATCGAACCGCTTGGTTCGAATTATTTTCGAGGTGTGACTTTCATGGCCGAGACCCCGCCCAATGTCGAAAACGAGTCGTGCGACGACCTGTTGGAAAGCTTGCGCCGTGGCCGCCCGGCCGCGGGGCAGGATCCGGTCAAGCGCAGCCAGATCATCGACGGCGCCCGTCGTGTCTTCATCGACAAGGGCTTCGAAGCCGCCTCGATGAACGACATCACCCGCGAGGCCGGTGTCTCCAAGGGTACGATCTACGTCTACTTCGCCAACAAGGAAGAGTTGTTCGAGGCGCTGATCGAGGAAGAGCGCGGCACCATCTTCAAGAACATGTATGACGTGCTGGACAACGCCGACAACCTGCGCGAGACGCTGGTGAAGTTCGGCAAGGTGCTGGCCCTCAAGATCACGTCGGCCAAGGTCATCCAGGCGCAGCGCACGGTGATCGGGGCATCAGACCGGATACCCGATATGGGCGCGCGTTTTTACGAGCGCGGCCCCAAGCGTGGCCACGACAAGGTCGCGGCCTTTCTCAATGCCGCCATCGAGCGCGACCTGCTGCGCATCGACGATGTCGATCTTGCCGCCTATCAGTTCACCGAACTGTGCCTGGCCGGTCTGTTCCGCCAGTGCATCTTCGCCTACCGCACGAAAGCCCCGACCCAGGACGAGATCGATCACATCGTCAGGTCAGGCGTCAGCATGTTCCTCAGGGCATACGGCACCGAAAGGCTTGTGGCGGAAGAAGGCCATCACACGATTGCTATCGAGGCCAAGCCGTAGGCCATGCTCTAAGGTGTGGATGCTTAGCCGCCATTGGCGGCAAGCACGATGGCCGCCTGCAATTCCTGAAGGCCCTCGGCTTTTTCCGAAGACGTCGCCAGCACGAACGGGAACGCCGCCGGCCGCTTCTTGATCTTTGCCAGCGTCTCCTCGATCAGCCTCGGCACGCCGGCAGTCTTGATCTTGTCGGTCTTGGTCAGGACGATCTGGTAGGACACCGCCGCCTTGTCGAGCAGCGACAGCACTTCATCGTCCTTGGCCTTGATGCCATGACGGGCGTCGATCAGCACATAGACGCGCTTCAGCGTGACGCGGCCCTTGAGATAGTCGAAGACCAGCTTGGTCCACTCGTCGACCTTCTCCTTCGGCGCGGTGGCATAGCCGTATCCGGGCATGTCGACCAGCGCCAAGGGCGGCAGGTCGGCGCCCTCACCCGAAAATCCGTCCGGCACGAAATAGTTGAGCTCCTGCGTGCGCCCCGGCGTGTTGGAGGTGCGCGCCAGCCCCTTCTGGTTGACCAGCGCATTGATCAGCGACGACTTGCCGACATTCGAGCGGCCGGCAAAGGCGATTTCCGGGGGCCCTTCCGGCGGCAGGAACTTCATGGCCGGAACGCCGCGGATGAAGATCCACCCTCGCGTAAACAGTTCGGTGCCGATTATGCTGCTGTTCAGAGCGTTCAAGCTGCTGCCTCCAGAAGAGAAATATTGGCACCCCGGATAGCATCGAGGTTGCGGCTGACCTTGTCCACCGGCCAGTCCCACCACGCCACCGCCAGCAGCCGCCTGATTGTCCGGTCGTCGAAACGCATCTTTACCACCTTGGCCGCGTTGCCGGCGACGATCGCATAGGGCGGCACGTCGTGCGTCACCACCGATTTCGCGGCAACGATGGCGCCGTGGCCGATTTCCACCCCGGGCAAGATCACCGCCTCCATGCCGATCCAGACGTCGTTGCCGACGATTGTGTCGCCGCGCACTTCCCTGGACCAGGTCGCCGGGTCAAAACCCTTTTCCCAGCCATGGCCGAAAATATTGAACGGATAGGTCGAAAAGCCGGACATGGCGTGGTTGGCGCCGTTCATGATGAACCGCGCGCCCTCGGCGATGGCGCAGAACCTGCCGATGATCAGCTTGTCGCCAATGAACGGATAATGGTGCAGGACGCATTTTTCGGCGAATTGGTCCGGACCGTCGGGGTCGTCATAATAGGTGAAGTCGCCGATCTCGATGTTCGGCGCATTCACCAGCCCCTTGAGGAAGCCGACGCGGGTATGCATCGGGATCGGGTGCTTGATGTCGGGGTTGGGTCCGTCCATGTCGAAATCCGTCAGAGCAATGGCAGCCAGGCCCATCCGAAACTCGAATGCGCCCGTTCAAAATAGCGTGATCCGCCCTATAGCACCAATCGGGCGACGAGCGAGCTTTCCTTGACGGTCTTGCTCATTTGCCGCCGCGGCAAATCACGATCGGATCGGACAGCGCGCTGTCGAAACCGCTGCCCTGATAGACGGTGACGTTCGCAGCACCGGGCGGCAGCATGAAGCTGCCTTCGACGATTTTCTGGTCTCCGGTCGGCATGTGGAGAGCCCAGCTATAGGTGCAAAACTGAGGCGGCGCCTGGGGTTCGACGTGGCTGCAGTTCAATTGCGCGCCACCCAGCATGGCGGCGCCGCCGCAGCTGACGGCGTTCTTTGCGAACGCAATGCCCGGCCATCCCGCGATGGCCGCCACGGTCGCGATCTTCAGCCAATTCATCGTCGTATCCCTGCCCGGCAACTGCCTGCTACCTGAGGCTCTTGTGGCGTAGCAGCCCATGCGTCATTTTTTCCAGGTGGGCTTAGTCCGTCTTGCGCACTGCGTCCAGCGGGATTATGTGCATGATGATAATAAGCATGCTCACTAAAGTCGCGCCGAAAAACTCCAGTGCCTCCCATGCCATCGTCACCCAACATCAGCTTCGTGCTGCACGATGTCGCGCGCCTGCTTCGAAAGCGGTTCGAGCAGAGGTCGCGGGCATCGGGGCTGACCCGCGCCCAGTGGCAGGTGCTGGCCTATCTCAGCGTGCATGAAGGCATCCACCAGAACAAATTGGCGGACCTTATCGAGATCACGCCGATCACGCTCGCCCGGCTGCTCGACAAGATGGAAGCACGTGGCTTCATCGAGCGCCGGCCCAATCCCACTGACCGCCGGGCATGGCTGCTTTACCTGACGCCGCAAGCCCATCCGCGGATCGAAATCATGCGCAGCAATGGCCAGAAAACGCGTGACGAGGCCTTTGTCGGCCTTTCCGCCGATGCCCAGCTGCATCTGCTGCAAACCCTGTCCCTCATCAAATCCAATCTGCTCGCGGCTTGCACCCAGCCTGCCGTCGACCGGGAGAAAATACATGGCTGAATCAACCTCACCCAAGAAGCCTGTCGAAGAAGACGGACCTTCCGCCGACCGGACGAGCGACCAGATCATCCGGCTGGACAGCGAACGCGAACAGAGACGTGCCAACACCGTCATCGACGACGAACCGGAAGCACCAGTCGCCCTGGCGCCGGCGGCACTCGAGGCTCCGTCCAAAGAGCCCCAGCAGGCCACGGTTGCGGTGGCGCCTCCGGCGCCGGTCAAGCCCAGGCGCGGCCGGGCACGGCCGATCCTGTTTGCCCTGCTTCCGGTCGCGCTGGTCGTCGGCGGCTACTACTACGTTGTCGGCGGCCAGCTGATGACGACGGACAATGCCTACATCCAGGCGCAGTCGCTCGGCGTCTCCACCGATGTCTCCGGCACCGTGCTCGAGATCGATGTTCACGAGAACGAGGCGGTGAAGAAGGACCAGGTGCTTTTCCGGCTACGACCGGCCTCTTTCGAAACCGCTCTTGCCGCGGCCCAGGCGCAGCTCGGGACCGTGCGCAACCAGGTGCTGACCTTGCAGGCGAGCTACCAGCAGTCGCAGGCGCTGATCGAGCAGGCGCAGGCCGACATCCCCTACCTTCCAGCGCCAGCAGGACCTGCTCAAAACCTCCACCTCCTCCAAGGCGACCTTCGACAGCGCCCAGCACGATCTCGTTGCCGCCCGCCAGAAAGTGTCCGTTGCCGAGGCGCAGGCGCAGGCGACGCTTGCCCAGCTCGGCGGCGACGCCAGCCAGCCGGTGGAGAAGAACCCGTTCTACCTCCAGGCCCAGTCGGCGGTGGACGACGCCCAGCGCAACCTTGCCGATTCCATCGTCAAGGCGCCGTTCGACGGCATCGTCACCAATGTCGACGCGCTTCAGGTCGGCAAGTACCTGCCGGCTTCGCAGCCGGCCTTCAGCCTGATTTCGGCAACCGATTTGTGGATCGCGGCGGAGCCGAAGGAAACCGAACTGACCTATGTGCGGCCGGGGCAGACGGCGACGATCAGCGTCGACAGCTACCCGGGTGCCGTCTGGCACGGTACGGTCGCCTCGATCAGCCCGGCGTCGTCGTCGAGCTTCTCCTTGCTTCCGGCGCAGAACACCACCGGCAACTGGGTCAAGGTCGTGCAACGCATTCCGATGCGCGTGACGGTGGACGATCTCCAGGGCAAGCCGCCGTTGCGTGGCGGGATGAGCGCCGTGGTCGGCATTGATACCGGCCATGCGCGCGGCCTGCCGGACTTCGTGACGGACCTCCTCGGCCGGTTCGGACAAAAGTCATGACCGGCGCGTCCGCGACGGGTGGCGTGGTCGCCAATCGCGGCGCCATCACCGCCTGCGTGATCCTGGCCGTGATCATGCAGGCGCTGGACACGACCATCGCCAATGTGGCGCTGCCCTATATCCAGGGCAGCGTTTCGGCGAGCGCCGACCAGATAAACTGGGTGCTGACCTCCTACATCGTCGCTGCGGCCGTCATGACGCCGCCTTCGGGCTACCTTGCCAATCGTTTCGGCCGCAAGCGCATCCTTTTGATATCCATCACCGGCTTCGTCGTCGCATCGGTGCTGTGCGGCTTCGCGCAGTCGCTGCCGCAGATCGTCGGCTTCCGCCTGCTGCAAGGTCTGTTCGGCGCCGCCCTGGTGCCGCTGGCGCAGAGCATCCTGCTCGACATCTATAGCGTCGAGGAGCGCGGCTCGGCGATGGCGCTGTTCGGCGTTTCGGTGATGGTCGGGCCGGTGCTCGGGCCGGTCATCGGCGGCTGGCTGACCGAGAATGTCAGCTGGCGCTGGGTGTTCTACATCAACGTCCCGATCGGCGCGCTGGCTTTCGCCGGCGTGTCGATGTTCGTCCAGGAAACCAAGACCGACCTCAAGGCGAGGCTGGACTGGCTGGGCTTCGGCATGCTCAGCATAACCATCGCCGCGCTGCAGATGTTCCTCGATCGCGGCGAGCAGCTCAACTGGTTCTCGTCGTCCGAGATCATCGTCGAGGCGCTGATCTGCGCGTCGGCCTTCTACATCTTCCTCGTCCACACCTTCACCGCCAAAAACACCTTCGTGAATCCGCGGCTGTTCCTCGACAGGAATTTCGCAGTCGGCATGATCTTCATCTTCATCATCGGCATCACCTATCTGGCCTCGCTGGCCCTGATGACGCCCTATCTGCAGACGCTGATGGGCTATCCGGTGGTGACGGCCGGCATCGTCATGGGGCCGCGCGGTCTCGGCACCATGGCTTGCATGTTCCTGGTCGGCAGGCTGATCGGCAAGGTGGACACGCGCTGGCTGCTGTTGACCGGCCTGCTGGTCACCGCCTGGGCGATGTACGACATGACCGGCTGGAACCCTGATGTCTCGCAATGGACGATCATCAGCACCGGCTTCATCCAGGGCGCTGGCCTGGGCTTCCTTTTCGTGCCGCTGACCACCATCACCTTCGCCACGCTGGCGCCGGAGCGGCGCGCGGAAGGCACAGGCCTCTACAATCTGTCGCGGAACATCGGCTCCAGCGTCGGCATATCGGTGGTCACCGCGCTGTTGACGGAGAACGTGCAGATCAACCACGCCAACATCGCCACCTATGTGACGCCCTACAACCAGGCTTTCAGCAATCCGGCGATTTTCCAGGCGATGGACCCCTACAGCGCCGCCGGGCGTGCCGCGCTCGACGGCGTGGTGACGCTGCAGGCGACTGTTATCAGCTACATGAACGACTTCAAGCTGATGATGATCCTGTCGCTTGCCGCCATTCCGCTGGTTCTGTTGCTGCGCAAGCCGGCGACTCCGGCCAAGATCGACCACAGCGCCGTGATGGAGTGACGGTCGAAGCTCATCCGGCAGGACAAGCAACAGCCGAAAAGAAACCGGGGTCCTGTGAGGGACTACAGGACCCCGGCCGAGCCGATACGACTTCCCAGGAAACATGGCACCTCGTCATGAGGCGGGACGGCAGGCCGAGAAAGCCCCAACGGACCTGCCTTGATCCCCTTTGCCGAAAGCCGTTACTTCGGCAACAGCACCTTGTTGACGACATGGATGACGCCGTTCGACTGGTTGACGTCGGCGATCGTCACTCGCGCCTCGCCGCCTGACTCGTCCATGATGTAGAGCTTGCCCTTCTTGACTTCGGCGGTCAGCGTGTCACCGGAGACGGTCTTCATCTCGTACTTGCCGCCCATCGCCTTGGCCTTCTTCATCATCTCGGCGCCCGAAATCTTGCCGGCCACGACATGCGCGGTCAGCACCTTGGTGAGCTTGTCCTTGTTCTCCGGCTTCAGCAGCGTGTCGACGGTGCCCTTGGGCAATTTCGCAAACGCTGCGTTGGTTGGGGCAAAGACTGTGAACGGGCCAGCGCCCTGCAGCGTGTCGACCAGGCCGGCGGCCTTGACGGCGGCGACCAGCGTCGTGTGGTCCTTCGAATTGACGGCGTTCTCGACGATGTTCTTGGTGGTGTACATCGGCGCGCCGCCGACATTCGGGTTTTTGGCATAGGCGGGCGGGGCAATCGCCACGCCGGCGATGAGCGCGGAAAGGGCGATGGTCCTGAATGACGGCAAGCGCATGTGGTCTTCCTCCGGGTGAGGGCTGATCGGAATTGATAGCCTTTGGAAACGCACAGGCAGTCACGCCCCCGGCGAGGCGCAAGTTTCGCCGATCACGGGAACGTGATCCCGGAGTTGCTTAAACGGAAAAAGCCCCGCGCGAGGCGGGGCTTTGAAGGCTGGAGAAAGCGCTGCGCCATTCTATTCGGCCGGCGATGGTTTCTTTCGGAACAGCGCGACCAGATTGTCCCACAGCTCGATCTTGGCGCCCTGGCGCTTCATGATGATGCCCTGCTGCAGGATCGACAGCGTGTTGTTCCAGGCCCAGTAGATGACGAGGCCGGCCGGGAAACCCGCCATCATGAAGGTGAAGATGACAGGCATCCAGGTGAAGATCGCCGCCTGCGTCGGATCCGGCGGCGTCGGGTTCATGCGCATCTGGAGGAACATGGTGACGCCCATGATCAGCGGCCAGACGCCGATCATCAGCATGTGCGGCAGGGTGACCGGAATCAGGCCGAAGAGGTTGAAAAGCGACGTCGGATCGGGCGCCGCCAGATCCTGGATCCAGCCGAAGAACGGCGCGTGCCGCATCTCGATGGTTATGTAGAGCACCTTGTAGAGCGAGAAGAAGACCGGGATCTGCAGCGCCACCGGCCAGCAGCCGGCAAGCGGGTTGATCTTCTCGGTCTTGTACAGCTCCATCATCGCCTGCTGCTGCTTCATCTTGTCGTCCGCGTATTTCTCGCGGATCTCGAGCATTTTCGGCTGCACCTTCTTCATGTTCGCCATCGACGCGTAGGACTTGTTGGCGAGCGGGTAGAAGATGGCCTTGACGATGACGGTGGTGGCGAGGATGGCCAGGCCGAAATTGCCGAAGAATTTGTAGAGCGTGTCGATCAGCCAGAACATCGGCTTGGTGATGAAGTGGAACCAGCCCCAGTCGATCAGGAGATCGAACCGCTTGATGTGGCGATCTTCCGCATAGGCGTTGATCTTGCCGACTTCCTTGGCGCCGGCGAAGATTTCGCTCTCCACCGTCGCCGACTGGCCGGCATCGACGGTGATCGGGTCGGTGAGGAAATCGGACTGGTAGCGATGGCGGCCGTCCTCGAAATAGGCGTAGCGCGGCTGGAACGGCTGCTTCTCGGTCGGGACCAGCGTCACCGCCCAGTATTTGTCGGTGATGCCGAGCCATCCGTCGGTCGACTTGCCCGGCGTGAACTGCTTGTCCTTCTCGATGGACGCGTATTTGTGCTCCTGCAGGCCTTCCGTGCCGGTGAAGCCGATCAGGCCTTCATGCAGCACATAGGTGCTGGCAACGAGCGGCTTGTCGAAGCGGGTGACGCGGCCGTAATTGGACAGCGAAACGGCGGCCGTGCCCGCATTCTGCACCGTGTCGGACACCGTGAACATGTAGTTGGTGTCGACGGAAAAGGTGCGCTTGAAGGTCAGGCCCTTGTCGTTCGAATAGGTCAGCGTGACCGGGGTCGTCGGCGTCAGCGTCGCATTGCCGTCGACGGCCCACACAGTCTCGGGACCAGGCACCGCGCCGGTCTTGTCGTTGCCGACGAAGCCGATCTCGGCATAGTAGCCATTGGGCAGTGCCGCCGGGTTGAGCAGGCTGATCTCGGGTGAGTTCTTGTCGACCGTCTCGGTGTAGTGCTTGAGCTTGAGGTCGTCGAGACGGGCGCCGGTCAGGTTGATCGAACCCTCGAGGCTCGGCGTGTCGATCCTGGCGCGGGTGGTCGTGGCGAGTGCCTGTTCGCGGCCGGCCGGCGTCACGGCGTCTGTTCCCGGTGCGTTGGGAATGGCGCCAGGGGCGGCGGGCGTTCCGGTGTCGGTACCGGGCTTGGTGCCGGCGGCCTTCTTCTGCTCCTCGACGCGCTGCTGTTCGACGCGGGCTGCCTCGCGCTGCGCTTCGCTGCGCGGCAACACGTAAAAATATTGCCATACCGCCAGGATCAGCACCGACAGCGCGATGGTGATGAAGAAGTTCCGGTTGTTTTCCATCGAAAGCCCTTGGCCTATCGTGTTCCGCGCAGTCGGCGGGAGAGTTCGGCCTTCAACTGGCCGAACGGAGTGGTAAGCACGTCTTCGCGCCCGACGATGACATAGTCATTGCCAGGCGCCATGTCACTTGCAGCATGCGTGCGGACGGCTTCTCGCAGCCGCCGCCGGACACGGTTGCGGACAACCGCATTGCCGACCTTCTTGGTGACGGTGTAGCCGACGCGCGGCGACAGGCCGTCGCCGCGGTCGAGGACTTCAACGAGAAAAAGCCGCCCGCGTCGCTTTTCACCACGACGGACAGCCAGGAATTCCGCGCGCTTCAGAAGCCGCTTGGGATTTGGTCCCACTGGCTTGCCGGATGCGGGCAACGATCTCGTCTTCCGTTCAGGCGCTGAGCCGCTTGCGACCGCGGTTGCGGCGAGCTGCGACGACGCCGCGACCACCCTTGGTGGCCATGCGGGCACGGAAGCCGTGCCGACGTTTGCGGACGAGTTTAGACGGTTGGTAGGTACGCTTCATTTGTTTTAATACCGCGGGGTGCGGCCCTTCTTGATTCTGTCACTGTGTAACAGGAGCTTTGCCGGGCCGGCTTTGGCGCGATCGAAACCGCGCCGGGACGAATGGCCCGAGCGTGTGCGGGCTTATAGAAAGAAGGCTTTTGGAAGTCAATCCGGAGTCGTCGGGCGCAATCCGGCTCCGTTCAGGCCGGTTTATGTTTGCGACCAAGGATGAAATTGGCAAGAAAGCCGTAATCGCCTAATCTGCGTTGATCAAGTGATCGTGAAGACATTAGCCGCATGAGCCAAACCGTACAGGCACAGGAAGGGATCGGCACGGCGGGGCCCACCGAGGCGCCAGCCACCGTGCGCACGGTACCGCTGTCGCGCGGCCTATCGACCAAGCTGCTGCTGCTGACCATCGTCTTCGTGCTGTTGGCCGAAGTGCTGATCTTCCTGCCCTGGATCGCCAGCTACCGGCTGAACTGGCTGAAGGAGCGGCTGAGCACGGCGGCGGCGGTGTCGATCGTGCTGGTGCAAGGTGAATCCACCTCGCTGTCGCGCACGGCCCAGAACGACGTGCTGATGGCGATCGGCGCCAAGGCGATCGCGGTGCGCGACGGCGGCGTCTCGCGGCTGCTGGTGGTGGCCGAAATGCCGCCGAAGGTCGACGAACACATCGATATCGCTTCGATCGGCATGATCAAGGGCATGACCGGCGCGCTCGACACGCTGTTTTTCGGCGGCGACCGGATGCTGCGCGTCTTCGGCCCGGTCGGCGAGTCCGACAAGAAGTTCGAGCTGATCATGCCCGACAACAGCCTGCGCAATGCGATGCTGCGCTATTCGCGCAACGTCGCCTTCGTCTCGCTGCTGATCTCGCTGTTCACCGCCATGCTGGTCTACGCCGCCATCGACCTGATCATGATCGGGCCGATCCGGACGATGACGCGCTCGATGCTGTCCTTCTCCGAAGCGCCCGACGATCCCGGACGGATCATCCATCCGGCTGCCCGCGCCGACGAGATCGGCGTTGCCGAGCGCGAGCTGTCGCAGATGCAGGAGCGGCTGCAAAAAATGCTCTCCGAGCAGAAGCATCTTGCCGACCTCGGCCTCGCGGTCTCCAAGATCAACCATGACATGCGCAACATCCTGGCCTCGGCGCAGCTGATGTCGGACCGCCTGCGCCAGGTCAAGGATCCGACCGTGCAGGCCTTCGCGCCGAAACTGCTGCGCGCACTCGACCGCGCCGTGTCTTATTCCGAAGGCGTGCTTCACTACGGCCGCACGCAGGAGCCGCCGCCCGCGCGCCGCCGGCTCCGGCTGCGGCAGCTGGTCGAGGACGTGCAAGGCTTGCTCGACATCGAGCAAGGCATCGAGTTCGTCAATTCGGTCGAGCCGGCCTTCGAGGTCGATGCCGATTCCGACCAGCTGTTCAGGGTGCTCACCAATCTGTGCAGGAATTCCGTGCAGGCGATGGCGGCCGACAGCGAAAACGCCCTGGTGCGCCGCCTGGCGGTGTCGGCCGTGCGCCTGGGCAGCGTCAGCCGCATCGCCGTCAGCGACACCGGACCCGGCCTGCCGCCCAAGGCGCGGGAAAACCTGTTCGCGGCGTTTCGCGGCTCGGCGCGCAGCGGCGGCACCGGCCTTGGCCTGGCGATCGCGCACGAACTGATCCGGGCGCATGGCGGCACGGTGGAGCTGGTCGAGAGCATTGGCGGACGCACCACATTCGCCGTCACCATCCCCGACCAGCCGGTCCGGCTCGACCAGGCCCGCAACGGCCTGCGCCGGCCGGCCTGACGGTTTAGAGCGCTGGGTCGCCCGCCCCTCTTGTCTTCTGGCCCGATGCTTCTTCCAATGAGCAGGAACCGGCTCGACTTCGGACCGTTGCCAGGTGTCGGAATCCCAGCCTTCATCGCCGGCCAAGGCACTTGTGACAAAACTTTTGCCGGATCGACTTGCTTTTCCGAAATTCAGTCGCTAGGGAACACGTCTCGTCGCGACCGGTCGTTTACGATCGGATTGCGGGGTCATGGAAAGCATGGCCTGTTGCGCGCCCGTAGCTCAGCTGGATAGAGCACCAGACTACGAATCTGGGGGTCAGGAGTTCGAATCTCTTCGGGCGCGCCATTACCATCCATGGACTATGGTTCGTTGATTGAGACCGCTACTGCTCGACGGCGCAGACAAGGCGGAAACGAGCGGAGCCTGATTTGACCATGTCTCCTACCAGCATCAAACGCGCACTTATCACCGGGGCCGGTGCGGCCGACGGCATCGGCTTTGCCATTGCCCGGCAGCTCGGCCATGCTGGCCATGCCGTTTTTCTCACCGGTGCCAGTACGCGCGCGCTCGATCGCGCCGCCGAGCTTTGCCGCGAAGGCATCGATGCCAAAGCAGCGGTCGCCGATCTCACCAGGGCTGCCGACGTCGAGCGGCTGCGGGCTGATGTCGGCGCGGTCGATATACTGGTCAACAACGCCGGCATGGGCTCGCTGGCATCGCCCTCGGTCGACAAGTCGTTTCTCGCCATGACCGAGGCCGACTGGGACCAGGGGATCGACGTCAGCCTTAAGACCGCATTCCTCGTCACGAAGGCCTTTCTGCCGGCGATGGTCGAAGCGGGCTACGGGCGCATCGTCAATGTGGCGTCGGTCACCGGCCCGCTGGTGTCTTTCGAAGGCACATCAGCCTATTCCGCCGCCAAGGCCGGCATGGCCGGCCTGACGCGCACGCTGGCGCTCGAAGTGGCGAAAAGCGGCATCACGGTCAATGCCGTGGCTCCAGGCTGGATCGAAACGGGATCGTCGAGTGAGATGGAGCGGACGGCCGCCCTGCACACGCCGCCGGCGCGAGCCGGCAGGCCGGACGAGGTCGCCGCAGCGGTGGTGTTCCTGGCCTCGGAAGGCGCCAGTTATGTCAACGGCGCCCTGCTGGTGGTCGATGGCGGCAACAGCCTTGAGGAGCGCAAGGGCTGAAGGCCCCGGCGGCGCTTGTCACCAAGTCCGTCGGCGGACCTCCAGGGCACCACCCCCGCTCAAGACGCCTTGGCCAGGAAATTCCGATAGTCGGACTTGGCCTGCAGCAGGCGCAGCACGTTGTCGCGCGATCCGCGCACATGGGCGCGCGCCAGCGTGCCGGCTCTGGCAGCGTCGCCGGCGCAGATGGCGTCGACGATTTCGGCGTGCTCGTCGCGGGCGATCTTCCATTCGTCCAGCCACAGCAGTTCCGTCCAGACATAGTGCTGGCACTTGTCGAGGATGCCGCACAGCATGTTGTGCAGCATGACGTTGCCGCTGATTTCGGCGATGACGCGGTGCAGGTCGATGCCGACTTCCAGTTCCTGGAATTTTTCCCGGTTGGTTCGTTCCGGAATGGCGGCCAAGCGCTCGCATTCGGCCAGCATGGCGCGCAGCCGCGCCTTGTCCTGTTCCGTCGCGGCCTCTGCCGCAAGTTCCGTCGCATGGCCGTCGAGCAGCTCGCGGATCTCGAAGGCCTCGCGGAACATGTTGATGTCGAACTCGGTGACGACATAGCCCTGGCGCGGCCGGCCGGTGACCAGCCCGTCACGCTCGAGACGGTTGAAAGCCTCGCGCACGGGGGTTCGGCTGACAGTCAGCTTCGCGGCGATGTCGTTTTCGGTGACGCGCGAGCCCGGCGGAATCTGGCCGGTCACGATCATCGCCTTGAGCGCGGAGTAGACCGAGTCGCGCAGCGTATTTTTGGTTTCCTTGGCCAAGCTTCCCTTCCCACTTCTCCGGCCTTCCAGCCGAAACACGCATAGCTGTAGCCGCAGTCGGCGCAATTTGCCACGCCTCCGCGAAGCCGTCCCTCACCAACCTGGTCCGGCACGAAGCGCAAATTTCGAGCGCGCCGGCGGTGTTGACAACATCGATCCCTAGGCTACACTCAAAATTGTATACAAAATAGCATGCCAAATCAAAAACAATGGGAACACCGGTTGGAGAGCCGAAAAATGAACAGGACCAGAAACGTTAGTATCGTTGCGATGGCGGGCCTCATGGCTTCGCTCGCGGCCCCCGCCATGGCGGGCGACACCATCACCGTCGCCTCATGGGGCGGCACCTACCAGGAAGCGCAGACCAAGGCGTTCTTCAAGCCGACCGCCGATGCGCTCGGCATCACCATCAAGGAAGACACCACCAACGGTCTCGACGACGTGCGGCTGCAGGTGACGGGCGATGCGGTGAAATGGGACATCACAGAATTGGGCGCCGACGAGTGCGCGCGCGGCTCGAAGGAAGGGCTGTTCGAGAAGCTCGACTACGGCATTATCGACAAGAGCGGCTTCAACCCGAAGCTTGTCCACGACGACTGGGTCGGCATTTCCTACACGTCGGTCGTGCTCATCTACCGGACCGATGTGTTCGGCGACAAAGGCCCGAAGACATGGACCGATTTCTGGAACCTCGAAAAATTCCCGGGACGGCGTGCGCTGAGCGGCAGCCAGGCGACCGAGACGCTCAGCGTCGCGGCACTCGCCTCGGGCCTGCCGATCGACAAGGTCTATCCGGTCGATATCGATGGCGCGCTAAAATCCGTCGACAAGATCCGTGGCCATGTCGACGCCTGGTGGACTTCCGGCGCCCAGGCCATGCAGTTGGTGAAAGACGGCGAAGTCGACATGGCGAGCATCTGGAACGGCCGCGCCGGCACTTTGAAGAAGGAAGGCGCGCCGGTCAGCTTCTCCTTCGACCAGGGCGTGCTGACCGCCGACTGCATGGTCATTCCCAAAGGCTCCAAGAACAAGGACGCGGCGATGAAGGCGCTGGCGATGTTCGTCAGCCCGCAATTGCAGGCCAATCTGCCGCTCTATGTCGACAACGGGCCGGTCAACGAGAAGGCTTTCGAGACCGGCAAGATCCCGCAGGACAGGATCAAGGACATCAATTCGGCGCCCGAAAACGTCAAGAAGCAGGTGTTGCAGGACGCCGAATTCTGGCGCGACAATCTGGTAGAGGCGACGGAAAAGTTCAACAATCTGGTCCAGCAATAGGCTGCGGCCACCAGTTGAAGGCAGTGCGTCTAAGTCGGCGCCCTGCCCCGCCGACTCTTATTTGTCGCCCAAGGAGAGAAAAATCTTGTCCATTGCGCCATCCGCGCTGCCGATCAGCATGCGCCGGATCGAGAAACGATTTGGCAGCGTAGCGGTGCTGCGCGACCTCAACCTCGATGTCGAGGCCGGTGAATTCCTGACCCTGCTCGGGCCTTCCGGATCGGGCAAGACGACGCTGCTGATGATCCTGGCCGGCTTCGTGCGAGCCAATGCCGGCTCGATCAAGGTCGGCGGCGACGAGATCATCACCACGCCGCCGCACAAGCGCAACATCGGAATGGTGTTCCAGAACTACGCGCTGTTCCCGCATATGAACGTCTTCCACAACATCGCCTTTCCGCTGAAGCAGCGCGGCGTCGCCGCCGCCGAGACGGCCGAGCGTGTCCAGAGGGCGCTGGATCTGGTGAAATTGCAGGGGCTGGGCGAGCGCCGGGTCGACCAGCTCTCCGGCGGCCAGCGCCAGCGCGTGGCGCTGGCGCGCGCCATCGTCTTCGAGCCGCGCATCGTGCTGATGGACGAGCCCCTGTCGGCGCTCGACAAGGGCCTGCGCGAGCACATGCAGATCGAGCTGCGCGCACTACACCGGCGGCTCGGCATGACCACCGTCTATGTCACGCACGACCAGCGTGAAGCCATCACCATGTCGGACCGCATCGCGGTGATGAACGCCGGGCGCATCGAACAGCTCGACAAGCCCGAATGCCTCTACGCCAGGCCGCAAACGCAATTTGTAGCCGGCTTCATCGGCGAATCGAATTTCATTCCGGTCGAGTGCCGCAACGGCTCCGTCTGGTACGAGGACCGAAGAATCCATACCGCGGCACCCGTGCCGGCGGCAGGCCAGCACCTGATGGTGGTGCGGCCGGAAAAACTGCGGCTGCTCACCAGTGCGGAGCCGGCCAACGGCGTCAATGTGCTCAACGCGACGCTCAGCGACATCATCTATCAGGGCGACAGCTTCGTCTGCTATGCGGTGCTGCGCGACGGCCGGCAGCTGACGTTGCGCGACTATTGCCGCAGCGATGTGCTGGCCAAAATGCCGGCGCCCGGCCAGCCAGTCTCGTTCGGTCTCGATGCGCAGGACACGATCCTGGTGGCGGCGGACTGATGAGCGCGCAGCCCGCCCTCATGGAAGAGATTGGCAGCGCCGCAGGCCGGGAGCTCAACAAGCAGGCACTTCGCGCCGACGCCCGGCGTGAATCACTACGGCTGCTGGCGCTGTTGTCGCCAAGCCTGCTTCTGGTCTTCGCCATCATCATCGTGCCCATCGGCTGGCTGTTCTGGCTGTCGCTGTTCGACGAAGCCGGCGGCTTCAGCGCCGCCAATTATGCGCGCTTCTTCGAGCAGGCCTCCTACATCAAGACCTTCGTCACCACCTTCAAGGTCGCCTTCATCGTCACCGGCGCCTGCGTGCTGCTCGGCTATCCCCTGGCCTATATGCTGTCGCAGCTGCCGCGCCGGGCGGCGTCGATCTGCCTGATCTTCGTCATCCTGCCGTTCTGGACATCGGTTCTGGTGCGCACCTATGCCTGGCTGGTGATCCTGCAGCGCAAGGGCCTGATCAACAGCTGGCTGATCGATCTCGGTGTCATCAGCCAGCCGCTATCGCTCGCCAACAATTTTTCCGGCGTCGTCATCGGCATGACGCATATCTTGCTGCCGTTCCTGGTGCTGCCGCTCTACGCCTCGATGAAGACCATCGACACCGACTGCCTGCGCGCCGGCATGAATCTCGGCGCCGGCCCGGCCGCTACCTTCCGGCAGATCTTCTTTCCGCTGTCGCTGCCCGGCCTCGCCTCGGGCGTGGTCATCGTCTTCGTGCTGTGCCTGGGCTTCTTCGTCACGCCTGCGCTGATGGGCGGCGGCAAGGTCATCATGTGGGCGATGCGCATGGAACAGACCACCAGCCTCTATTCCAACTGGGGCGCGGGTGCAGCGCTGGGCGTGGTGCTGCTGGTGGTCACGCTGGCGCTTCTCGGCCTGTTCCAATGGCTGCTCGGCGCGCGCGCCACAGGTGTCTGGAGTTCACGATGAGCGAGGATGTCGGCCTGCCGATCTCGCATCGGCAACGTCTGTGGCTCTACGGCCTCGGCGGCCTCGTGCTGCTGTTCCTGATCGCGCCGTCGATCATTATCGTCATCATGTCGTTTTCGGATTCGACGCTGCTGCAATTCCCGCCGCAGCAATGGTCGCTGCGCTGGTACCAGACCTATTTCGGCTCACCGGAATGGCGCGACGCTACGATCGTCTCGGTCAAGGTGGCTGTTATGACCGTACTCGTGGCGACGCCGCTCGGCACCGCGGCCGCCTATGCGATCAACAGGGGTACGCTGCGCTTCAACGGCACCATCAACGCGCTGCTGACGGCGTCGCTGATCGTCCCGGTGATCCTGATCGGCATCGGCACCTTCTTCCTCTATGCGCGCATCGGGCTCAACAACACGCTGACCGGCCTGGTCATCGCCCATACGGTGCAGGCGTTGCCGCTGGTGGTGCTGACCGTGCTGTCAGGCTTGCGCTCCTACGACATGAACCAGGAACGCGTTGCGCGCAGCCTCGGCGCCGGCCGTGTCGCCGCCTTCTGGCAGGTGACGATGCCGCAGATCCGCTTCTCGATCGTCTCGGGCGCGCTGTTTGCCTTCATCACCTCCTTCGACGAGGTGGTGGTGTCGCTGTTCATATCGGGCGGCGAGACCACGACATTGACGCGCCGCATGTTCAATGCGCTGCGCGACCAGATCGACCCGACGATCGCCGCCATCTCGACCTGCCTGATCGTGCTCTCGGTCGTGCTGTTGTCGGTTGCGCAGATCTTCGGCCGGCGGCATTGATTTCACCAGAACCAATTCGCAGAAGTGACCAATTTGCAGAAGTGACTAGGGGATATCCAGACAGAATGCGTGATTTCCAGTTTCCCGGCCGCTCGCCGGTTCGTGCCACGGAAGCGGTTGCCGCGACCTCGCATCCGCTTGCAACGCTTGCGGCCATCGACATGCTGCGCTCCGGCGGCAATGCCATGGACGCCGCGGTCTGCGCCGCCGCCGTGCAGGGTGTGGTCGAGCCGCAATCGACGGGCATCGGTGGCGACTGCTTCGTGCTCTATTCTCCCGGGGGGCAAGGCAAGGTGCTGGCCTTCAACGGCTCCGGCCGGGCGCCTGCCAGGGCGACAGTCGACTGGTACCGCGAAAAAGGTTTCGATCGCATCCCGTTGCAGGGCCCGCATGCTGTCACCGTGCCGGGTGCCGTCGATGCCTGGAGCCGCCTGCTCGAAGACCATGGCCGCAAGGGCCTTGCCGAGGCGCTTGCGCCGGCCATCCACTATGCCGAGAACGGCTATGTCGTGCACGACCGCGTCGCTTTCGACTGGGCCGAACCGGAAACCGACCTGTCGGCCGACGAGCATGCCGCGCGCATCTTCCTGCCCGGCGGCAAGGCGCCGAAGGCTGGCGACGTCCACCGGCAGCCTGAACTGGCGGCGACCTTGCGCATCATCGCCAAACACGGCCGGTCCGGTTTTTACGAAGGCGCGGTCGCCGACGATATGGTGAGCCGGCTCAACGAATTGGGCGGACTTCATTCGGCTGAGGATTTTGCCGGGACCAGAGGCGATTATGTGGCGCCGGTCAGCACCTCCTATGGCGGACATGAGATCCACCAGATGCCACCGAACAATCAGGGGCTGACGGCGCTTTTGATGCTCAATTTGCTGTCGGGCTTCGAGCTTGGCGGGCTCGACCCCAATGGCGCCGAGCGCCTGCATCTGGAGATCGAGGCCGGGCGCCTGGCCTATCGCGACCGCGACCGTTATGTCGGCGACCAGGACCATGTCCCGGTGCCCGTGAAGCAGCTCCTGTCCGGCGCCTATGCCGACCGGCTGCGCGCCGAGATCGACCGCGACCGCGCCATGACGCATCTGCCGCGCGTCGACCTGCCCGGCAGCGATACGGTCTACATCTCCATCGTCGACCACGACCGCAACGCGGTCTCGTTCATCAACTCGACCTATTATTCGTTCGGCAGCGGCGTCGTCGGCCCGAAGACCGGTGTCGTGCTGCAGAACCGCGGCTCGAGCTTTCGCCTTGAGCCTACGCACCCGAACGCAATCGCGCCCGGCAAGCGGCCGATGCACACGATCATGCCCGGCATGGCGACGAAGAACGGCCGTGTGGTGATGCCGTTTGGCGTCATGGGCGGCGGCTACCAGCCGTTCGGGCATGTCCATCTGCTGACCAACATGATCGATTTCGGCATGGACCCGCAGCAGGCGCTGGATGCGCCCAGGGTGTTCTACAATGACGACACCGTGGAGGCCGAGCGGGGCATTCCTACTGATGCAATCGAGGGCCTGCGCCGGCGCGGCCACCGCATCGCCGAACCGCATCACCCACTGGGCGGCGGGCAGGTGGTGCTGATCGACTGGGAGAAGGGGACGCTGACCGGCGCTTCCGATCCGCGCAAGGATGGTTTGGCGCTTGGCTATTGAGGTGATCGGCACGGCCTTGCGACCCGGAGAAGGCGGCAGTTGCCAGCGAGCGTTGGCGCCGCCCCTCATTGCCCTGCCGGGCATTTCTCCCCGTATAGTGACGGGGAGAAAGACGCTTTCATCGATGGTTTCGCCAATCGCCAGCGTTGCAAGAAACGTCCAGAGGGTGCGGCTCCCCCTTCTCCCCGTCACTATACGGGGAGAAGGTGCCGGCAGGCGGATGAGGGGCGGCGCTAACGTCGACAATTGGTCCGAAGCGACTATCTTGGGCCGAAATCGCATGCAGGACTTCTACACTTGAAACATAGTCGGTGATCATGACCCAAACTGAAACCCACGCAGGTCTCTCCCGCCGTCTCGCCGCCGGCGTCGACGATGCGCCCGCCATTCTGGCACCCGACAGGGCGACGCTCAGCCATGGCAGATTGCGCAGCCTGATCGCCGATACGGCAAAACAGCTGCATGCGCGCGGCATCGGCCGGGGCGACAGGGTGGCGATCGTGCTGCCGAACGGGCCCGAGATGGCCACCGCCTTCGTCGCCGTGGCGGCCGCCGCCTCGACGGCTCCGCTCAATCCCGCCTACCGGGCCGACGAGCTTGATTTCTACCTGACCGACATCGGCGCCAAGGCGATCCTTGTCGCGGAGGGCGAGACCGGCCCTGCGGTGACGGTGGCCGAGCGGCTCGGCATCGGCGTGCTGCGGCTTGTCGTGCAGCCCGGCACACCCGCCGGCAGTTTTGCGATCGAGGGCGCGGCGATCGGACCCCCGGCATCACGCGACATGGCGCAAGACGGCGACATCGCGCTTTTGCTGCACACCTCCGGCACGACGTCGCGGCCAAAACTGGTGCCGCTCAGCCATGCCAACATCGCAGCCTCGGCTGCCCATATCGGCGGCACGCTTGGCCTGACAGCCAATGATCGTTGCCTCAACATCATGCCGCTGTTCCACATTCACGGCCTGATCGCGGCCGTGCTGTCGTCGCTGGCTGCCGGTGGCAGCATCTACTGCACGCCGGGTTTCAACGCGCTGCGCTTCTTCCAGTGGCTGAACGAGGCGCAGCCGAGCTGGTACACGGCGGTGCCGACCATGCATCAGGCGATCCTGCCCCGCGCGGCACGCAACACCGAGGCGCTGGCGGCGGCGCGTCTGCGCTTCATCCGCTCGTCCTCGGCGTCGCTGCCGGCGCAGGTGATGACCGAGCTGGAAGCGACCTTCGGCTGCCCGGTGATCGAGTCCTACGGGATGACCGAGGCCGCCCACCAGATGGCCTCGAACCGGCTGCCGCCGGGCCAGCGCAAGCCGGGCAGCGTTGGGGCCTCCGCCGGTCCGGAGGTGGCTGTCATGGCGCCCGACGGTCGGCTGCTCAAGGCCGGCGAGACCGGCGAGATCGTCATCCGCGGACCCAATGTCACGGCGGGCTACGAGAAGAACCCGGATGCCAACGCCACGGCTTTCGCGCATGGCTGGTTCCACACCGGCGACCAGGGCATGCTGGACGAGGACGGCTATCTCAGGGTCACCGGTCGGCTGAAGGAGATCATCAACCGCGGTGGCGAAAAGATCTCACCGCTCGAGGTCGACGACGTGCTGATGGATCATCCGGCTGTGGCGCAGGTCGTCACCTTCGCCATGCCGCATGACAAGCTTGGCGAGGAGGTGGCGGCGGCAGTTGTGCTGCGTGAAGGCATCAGCGCCACCGAGGGCGACATTCGTACCTATGCCGCGACGCGGCTTGCCGACTTCAAGGTGCCGCGCAAGATCCTGATCCTGGACGAGATCCCCAAGGGCGCGACCGGCAAGCTGCAACGCATCGGCCTTGCCGCCAAACTCGGACTTTGACGATGAAGATTACCATCTTCGGCGCCGGCGCGATCGGCGGCTATCTCGCGGCCAAGCTGGCGATCACTGGGCCGACCGATCTTTCGATCGTCGCGCGCGGCGCGCATCTGGACGCGATCAAGGCAAATGGCCTGCGCCTGATCGAGGATGGCCAGGAGATTTCCGTCCCCGTCCGGGCCGCCGCGAAAGCCGAGGAACTTGGCGCCCAGGATTATGTGGTGCTGGCGCTGAAGGCGCATTCCCTCACTTCAGCCCTCGACCAGATCGCACCGCTGCTTGGGGACCACACATCAGTCGTCACCATGCAGAACGGCGTGCCCTGGTGGTATTTCCACGGCGCCGGCGGGCCGCTGGAAGGCACCAGGCTGAACGCGGTCGACCCCGGCGGCGCGATCTGGCAGCGGATCGGACCGGACCGCGTCATCGGCTCGGTCGTCTATCCCGCCGTCGAGGTCGATGCGCCGGGCCTTATCCGTCATGTCGAGGGCAAACGTTTCTCGCTCGGCGAACCCTCCGGCGAGCGCAGCGAACGGGTCACGCTTCTGGCCGAGGAAATGGTCAAGGCCGGCTTGCAAGCGCCGGTGCGCGAGGACATCCGCAGCGAAATCTGGGTAAAACTGTGGGGCAATCTCTCCTTCAACCCGATCTCGGCGCTGACCGGCAGCACGCTGGCCGCGATTGTCGCCGACGATGGAACCCGCGCGCTCGCCCGCACCATGATGCTGGAGGCGCAGGCGATCGGTGAAAGCCTCGGCGTGCGTTTTCCCATAGCGGTCGACCGGCGCATCAAGGGCGCCGGCGATGTCGGCGAACACAAGACCTCGATGCTGCAGGACCTGGAGCGCGGCAGGCCGATGGAGATCGACGCGCTGGTGAGCGCGGTGCAGGAACTTGGCCGGCTAACGGACAGACCGACCCCAACCATCGATGCCGTGCTGGCGCTGGTGCGGCGGCTGGCGGTGGAACGCGGCTGTTATCGATGACGTGGAAGGACAGGGCAAGTCAGAGCCGCGGCGCGCGACGATCCAGGCCTTGAAGCGCCTTGGCCTCATACCCCAGCTTGACCAAGGTTAGCAGCATGCTGAACGCCATTCACCACGTCGCGCTCATCTGCACCGACTACGACCGGTCGCGACGGTTCTACGTCGAACTCCTAGGCCTCGATCTGATCCGGGAGATCTATCGGGAGGAGCGGCAATCATGGAAGGCCGATCTGCGGATCGGGTCGGCCCAACTGGAATTGTTCTCCTTCCCTGCACCGGCGATGCGGCCATCCCACCCAGAGGCGACAGGCCTGAGACATCTGGCATTCGCTGTGGCTAATCTTGAGCCCGTAATTATCCGCCTGGAAGCCGCAGGCGTTGCCGTCGAGCCTATCCGGATCGACCCATATACGGACCAACGGTTTACCTTTTTCAGGGACCCGGATGGATTGCCGCTGGAACTCTACGAAGCCCCATAAGGAACGGTTCGCTTTCACGACGGGCGCTGTGTACCGACGGTCCCGGTATCGGCGGACCGCGAATCTGTGCTAAGCGCCGCCCAACCAACCAAAGGACGACACCAATGAGCGAACTGACCGTGGCCGAGGCGACCGAGAGCATCTATGCCTCGCTCCGGGCGGACAATGCCGACATCGACGCACATATCGCGGCGCTTAAGGCGGCGCTGACGCGAGAGGGGATAAAACAGGCGGTGTTCGATCCGGCCAAACTGGCGCAGAACAACCGCTCGGGCCGCAAGTTGATGCAGGCTTATTTTCGGCAGCGCGGCGTGAGCGTGAAGTTCTCGGACCAGTAGAACCGCGCGGGCGATCTCAATCGCGCCGTTGGGAGTTCTGATCCGGGTCCGTCGCCATCTGGGCGCCGGGAACTTGCCGCATGCAGGTTCTAATCTATGGGAGCTGTTTCAAAGTCGTTCCTGGACCGCAGAGGGGATGTGACATGGTGGATTCTGATCGGATCGACAGACTGATCGAAGCGGTGCCCCGCGCCTTGGCACTTCGCGCCGGGTTGGACCTTGGCATCTTCACCCGGCTCGGTGGCGATGCTGCGACTGCCGACAGCCTCGGGGCCGCGCTCAAAGTCGAGCCCGATCGTCTGTCGCGGCTCCTCTACGCGCTCGCCAGCATCGGTCTCCTTGAAGTCGAGGATGGTCAGTTTCGCAACGGAGCCGAAGCGTCGGAGTTCCTCGACGCGTCCAAGCCGACCTATCGCGGCGGCGATCATGCGCTCCTGCGCGAGCTCTGGGGAGCTGACCTTTTGACCGCAGACTCGCTGCGACAGAACCAGCCGGCCGCGCTGCACGACTTTTCCGAAGCGGGACCTGAGTCCGCAGCAGCCTTCAGCCGCATGCTCGCGCCGGGCGGGGTGATTTTTGGCCGAAATCTGGCCCAGGCGATGGACCTCTCGGCGGTCGGTTCGGTGATCGACATCGGCGGAGGCGCCGGGACCATACTGGTCGGGCTTCGCGAGCGGTGGCCGCACATTGCGGCGACGCTGATGGAACTCCCAACGGTCGCAGCGGTCGCGCCGGCTATCCTGTCGGAATACGGTGCCGACGATGTGGTTGTCGAAGAGGGGGACATAACCGTCGCGCCATCGGTCGGTCGGCACGATCTGGCGATCCTGAAGGCCGTCGTCCAGGTGCTTCCGCCGGACCAGGCGCGCAATTCGATCCTGAACGCGGCGCGTTGCCTCACCCCCGGAGGCGAGATCGCAATTGCGGGGTGGGGTGTCGTCGATGACGACCGCCTCGGCCCGTCCGAGGGTGTCTTCCTCAATCTCACTTTCCTGAATCTCTATCGCCACGGCGAATCGTACACGGAAGGTCAATATCGCTCGTGGATGACCGAGGCTGGATTCCGGGATATCTCCAGATCGCGCCTGACGGACGGCTGCACGTTGTTTCGCGCGCGCCTCCCGGGCTGACTCAATAACAGCGATCTGCCGCCGCAAGTGCATCGGCGCGGTGAGCTTCGTCCAGTGCGCCAATCCGCCGGACCGATGCATAGAAACTGACATAGTCGCCGGAGCACAAGTCGAACAGCCGGAGAAACGCGCTCACCCGATCGCTATAGACGGAAGTCGCGGCGAGCTTTGCGTTGTTGATCGGGGACGCGAACCAGGCATCGTATCCCCGGTATCGACCCCAGCGCCTGTCGCGCATGTGTCGGTAGCGCATCCGCAGCCGTTCAATCGCGGCCGTCTTTGCGGCCAGCTTTTGCTCCGAGGTGCCGGCGTTGGAATAGACTTGCGCCAGCTCGTCCCGGGTCTGCGAAACAAGCGCAAGGAATTCAGCCTTGCGCCTCCGGGCGGCTTCGTAACGGCGCAATGCGGCGGTATCGCCAGCCGCGCGCAGCCATTTTCTCACGCCGGTCGTTTCAACGGCGACAGCGAACGCCTCGTTGAATGCGGAATCGTCGTGCACGTAGACGCGCTGGTGTGCCAGTTCATGGAAAACCAACCCTGCAAGATAGGTTTTATCCTCGCCGAACATCGTGCTTAGCAGCGGGTCGCTCGACCAACCAAGCGTGGAATAGGCAGTGATGCCCGTCACATAGACGTCCATGCCCTGTCCTTGAAGTTCGACAGCGGTTTCAGTCGCGGACTTCTGGGAGAAATATCCCCGGTAGGGAACGCAGCCGAAAACAGGAAAGCACCATGTCCGCGGCGTCAGCGAAAATGCCGGCGCGGCGAAGACGGCCCATGTCACTGAGTCCCGACCGATATCGACATAGCTGCGATAGCTGTTGTTGTCGGGCAGCGCCAGTTCATCCGTTGCGAACTGTCGTATAGCGCTCGCCGATGCCATTCGAGCGCGCAATGCCTTCGGCGTCGAAGGATCCTCGATCAGTTTTCCGACATCCTGGCGCGCCGTCATGATCCGCAGATGACCCTGCACGGACTGCGCGTAATAGGAAACACTGGTGCAACCGGTCACGCCGGACGCCACGATCATAACCACAACCAATCGAAAGAATGCGCGCATCACGATTTGCCCATAGAAGTGCTCACCCGTTCCGATAGGGTCGCGATCGCCCCAGGTCGCAAGCAGTCGCATCGATTTGATCGAGGTCTATAGCTTTCTGAAGAATCCGGACAGGTGCTCGTTGGGGAGACGCATGCGTCATCACGCGCAAGCCGCGTCCCATCAACCTGCAGCTGATCAGTCCTTTCCGGCCCGCCCGAAAATCCGCGCGTAAAATTCGCCGACGATGCCGCGCCGGAAGACGAGCACGCACACCATGAAGATCAGGCCGGTGGCGATGGTCACCGGAAAGCCGGAAGTGGCAAGCGTGTTTTCCAGACCGATGACCAGGCTGGCGCCGATGATCGGCCCGACCATGGTGCCGATGCCGCCCAGAAGCGTCATCAGGATCACCTCGCCCGACATCTGCCAGGTGACGTCGGTGAGCGTGGCGAACTGGAAGACGATCGCCTTGAGCGATCCGGCCAGCCCGGCCAGCGCCGCCGACATGACGAAAGCGCCCAGCTTGTAGTTGGCGACGGAATAGCCCAGCGAAATGGCGCGGTTCTCGTTCTCGCGGATCGAGCGCAGGATCATGCCGAACGGCGAATTGACGATGCGCCAGATGGCGAAGACGCCGACGAGGAACACCGCCAGCACGAAATAATACATGTTCAGCGAAACGTTCAGGTCGAGGACGCCTAGCAGCATGCCGCGCGGTACGCCCTGAATGCCGTCCTCGCCTTGCGTGAACGGCGCCTGCACGCAGAAGAAGAAGAACATCTGCGACAGCGCCAGCGTGATCATGGCGAAGTAGATTCCTTGCCGGCGAATGGCGAAAAAGCCCATGACAAGGCCGAGCAAGGCCGCACCCGCCATGCCGAGCAGAATGCCGGCTTCCGGCGGCCAGCCCCAGACCTTGACGGCATGCGCGGTGAAGTAGGCGGCGCCGCCGAAGAAGGTGGCGTGGCCGAACGACAGCAGCCCGGTGTAGCCAAGCAGAAGATTGAACGCACAGGCAAACAGCGCAAAGCACAGCATCTTCATCAAGAAGATCGGATAGACCAGGAAAGGCGCCACCAGCAGCGCCAGGATGCCGAGCCCGACCAGCGTCCATTCAAGCCGTGCCGAGGTTTTGGCCGATGTCTCGCGAAGCGTCAGTTCTGACATGTCAGATGTCCCTTCCGACATGTCAGACGTCCCTTCCGAACAGCCCGGCTGGCCGAACCAGAAGCACGATGGCCATGATGACGAAGACCACGAGGTTGGAGGCCTCGGGGTAGAAGACCTTGGTCAGGCCTTCGGCAAGGCCGAGCATGTAGCCGGTGACGATGGCACCGAGGATCGATCCCATGCCGCCGACCACGACGACGGCGAAGACGACGATGATGAGATCCGACCCCATAAGCGGGCTCACCTGATAGATCGGCGCCGCCAGAATTCCGGCAAGCCCGGCCAGCGCGGAGCCGAGGCCGTAGGTCAGCGTCAGCAGCAACGGCACATTGACGCCGAAAGCCTGGACGAGACGCGGATTTTCGGTTGCCGCTCGCAGATAGGACCCCAGCCTGGTCTTCTCGATCAGCGCCCAGGTGCCGAAGCAGACGATCAGCGAGGCGACGACCACCCAGCCGCGATAGTTGGGCAGGAACATGAAGCCGAGATTGGTGCCTCCGGCAAGCAGCGGCGGCACGGCGTAGGGGTTTCCCGAGACGCCGTAATAATAGCGGAAGATGCCTTCGAGCACGAGCGCGAGGCCGAAGGTGAAGAGCAGCCCGTAGAGCGGATCGAGATCGTACAGCCTCGACAGCGCCAGGCGCTCGACCACGATGCCGAACACACCGACGATCAGCGGCGCAAGGATCAGCGCCGGCCAGTAGCCGATGCCGAGATAGGTGAGCAGCAGATAGCCGACGAAGGCGCCGAGCATATACTGGGCGCCATGGGCGAAATTGATGACGCGCAGCAAGCCGAATATGACAGCCAGGCCCAGGCTCAGCATGGCGTAGAAAGAGCCGTTGATCAGGCCGACCAGCAACTGGCCGAGGAATGCCTGCACGGGGATTCCGAAGATCATCGTCATGGCGCCATCATACACCCAGGACTTCGTGGAGCTGCGTCATGCGGTCCGGCAGTTCGCCGACCGGAAACCCTGCCACCACCTTGCCGTGCTCCATCAGATAGAAACGGTCGGCGACACGACTGGCGAAGCGGAAGTTCTGCTCGACCAGCAGGATCGTCATGCCGCGCGTTTTCAACGTCGCCAACAACGCGCCGATGCGCTGCACGATGACAGGAGCGAGACCCTCCGTCGGCTCATCGAGAAGCAGCATTTTCACACCCGTTCTCAACATGCGCGCGATCGCCAGCATCTGCTGTTCGCCGCCCGACAGCCTCGTGCCGGGACTGTTGCGCCGCTCCTTCAGATTGGGGAACAGATCGAATATCTCCTCGACGCTCATGCCGCCCGGCGCGACGACCGGCGGCAGAACCAGATTCTCGTCGACGGTCAGCGTTGCGAAGATGCCGCGTTCCTCCGGCACGAAGCCGATGCCTTGATGGGCGGTGCGGTGCAGCGGCAGCCGCATCAGGTCCTTGCCGTCGAAGGCGATCCGGCCGGTCCGCTTGCGGATCAGCCCCATGATGGCGCGCAGCGTCGTCGTCTTGCCGACGCCGTTGCGGCCGAGCAGCGTGACCGTCTCGCCGGAAAACACTTCCAGATCGACGCCGTGCAGCGCATGGCCCTCGCCATACCAGGCGTTGAGGCCGCTGACGGCAAGCAGAGGTGCCGCACTAGTCATCGGCGGTGCCCATATAAGCCACCTTCACGCGTTCGTCGCGGCTGACGGTGGCGTAGTCGCCGGCGGCAAGCACCTCGCCGCGCTGCATGACCGTTATCCAGTCGCAAAGGTCGGCCACCACAGTCAGATTGTGCTCGACCATCAGCACGGCGCGATCCCTGGCCACCGAACGGATCAGGTCGGAAACGGTGGCCACGTCCTCATGCCCCATGCCGGCCATCGGCTCGTCCAGCAGCAGCACTTTCGGATCGAGCGCCAGGGTCGTGGCGATCTCCAGCACGCGTTTCCTGCCATAGGAAAGATCGCCGGCGAGCCTGTTTCTGGCGTCGTCGAGACCGACAGAGCGCAGCAGTTTCTCGGCGCGCGGCGTCAGCCGGTCGAGCGCCGCCAGCGAGCGCCAGAACTGAACGCTGAGCCCGCCCGGCCGCTGCAGCGCGACGCGGACATTGTCGAGCACGCTGAGGTGCGGAAAAATCGCCGATATCTGGAACGAGCGCACCAGGCCCATCCGCGCGACCCTGGCCGGCGAGGTTCGGGTGATGTCGTGGCCAAGCAGCTCGATCCTGCCGCTGGTTGGCGCCAGGAACTTGGTGAGCAGGTTGAAGACCGTCGTCTTGCCGGCGCCGTTGGGTCCGATCAGGGCATGGATGTTGCCATGGCGGACATCGAGATCGACGTTTTTGACGGCGATGAAGCCGGCAAAGTCACGCCGCAACCCGCGGGCGGACAGCACCACAGGCGGCTCGTTCGCGTTCAGGTCAGGCGGCACCATGGCCGCGCCGATCACTGGCCGGCCGTCGGACAGCCGCTGTCCTTTTCGCTCAGGAAGGCTTCGTTGCCTGGAATGGTGGCCAGGTATTTGTAGTAGTCCCACTCCTTGGTGCTCTCGGCTGGCGACTTGACCTGATAGAGGTACATGTCGTGGACCATGTTGCCGTCCGCCTGCACCTTGCCGTTGGTTATCACCGCGTCGTCCACAGGCATCGAATGCAGTTGCTTGGCGACGGCTTCGGTCTCGTCCGTGCCGGCCTTGTCGATCGCCTTCAGGTATTGCGTCACCGCCGAATAGGTCGCGGCCTGGATCATGTTCGGCATGCGGTTGGTGCGCTTGAAGAAGCGCTGCCCGAATTCGCGGCTCTTGTCATCGCGATCCCAGTAATAGCCTTCGGTCAGCACGACGCCCTGCGCCGCCTGAAGGCCAAGCCCATGCACCTCGGCCAGCGTGAACAGGAGTGCGGCAAGACGCTGACCGCCCTGCACGATGCCGAATTCGGCCGCCTGCTTGATCGAGTTGGAGGTATCGAGGCCGGCATTGGCCAGGCCGATGACCTTGGCGCCCGACGATTGCGCCTGCAGCAGGAAGGACGAATAATCGGTCGATCCCAGGGGATAACGCACCTCGCCCAGCACCTTGCCGCCATGGCTCTCGACGAACTTGGTCGTCTGCTCTTTCAGCGAATAGCCGAATGCATAGTCGACGGTGACGAAGAACCAGCTGTCGCCGCCCTGCTGCACGAGAGAGCCGCCGGTGCCCACCGCTTGCGAATGTGTGTCATAGGCCCAGTGGAAGCCATAGGGCGAGCATTGTTTGCCGGTCAGCTCCGTGGTCGCCGCGCCGGTGACGATGTCGATCTTCTTCTTTTCCTTGGAGATCCCCTGGACGGCGAGCGCCACCGAAGAGGTCGTCAGTTCCATGATGGCATCGACCTGTTCGGTGTCGTACCACTGCCGCGCGATGTTGGAGGCGATATCGGGCTTGTTCTGGTGGTCGGCGCTGATGATTTCTATCGGCGCTCCCTGCACCTTGCCGCCGAAATCCTCGACCGCCATCTTGGCCGCCTCGACCGACCACTTGCCGCCGAAATCGGCATAGACGCCCGACTGGTCGTTGAGGATGCCGATCTTGACCTTGCCGTCGGAAATTTCGGCGGCCGAGGCGGGGATCGCGGATGCGGCGAGAAGCGCTGCGGAAACGAAAAGGCTTACCTTCATGGTT
This sequence comes from Mesorhizobium sp. M1066, assembly GCF_040318635.1. Lineage (NCBI taxonomy): Bacteria > Pseudomonadati > Pseudomonadota > Alphaproteobacteria > Hyphomicrobiales > Phyllobacteriaceae > Mesorhizobium > Mesorhizobium sp. M1066. The sequence continues at coordinate 110,537 of NZ_JAMYMR010000008.1, read as the reverse complement.
GACTTCCTCCCATAGCGATGAATCCGACCGACCCTCCTACGATCGATCATCGCAATGGTATTGAACATGAGGAAGATAGGGACAGAGGGCAAGAGGCCGTCCCGGATTTCGTGATCGAAGCGATGCGCTTTGGCGGCGGAACGCCACCTTGAGCCCTGGATGGAAACACAAACACGTGAGCCGCGACCTGTGGCAGTCCTTACCTCAGCCCTCGGCGGCGACGAGGTGGCCGTTGCCGACATCCCTCAGCGCCAGTTTCAACGGCGCCTCGCCGATCCTGCGGGTGGCGCTCGGGATCTCCTGGTCGAGACGCGCGAAGCGGCTTCGTCGCTTGGCCGGATCGGGCACGGGCACGGCTTCGATGAGGCGTCTGGTGTAGGGGTGGCGCGGGTTGGAAAAGACCTGGTCGCGCGTGCCCATCTCGACGATCTGGCCGAGATACATGACGGCGACGCGGTCGGAGATGTTCTCGACCACAGCCATGTCATGCGAGATGAAGAGATAGGCGACGCCGAATTCGCGCTGCAATTCCTTCAACAGATCGAGCACGCGCGCCTGCACCGAGACGTCGAGCGCCGAGACGCTTTCGTCGGCGATGATCAGCTTCGGCCGCAGCGCCAGAGCGCGTGCGATACAGACGCGCTGGCGCTGGCCGCCGGAGAATTCATGCGGATAGAGCTCCATCTGGTCAGCCGACAGGCCGACGCGCTCGAACAGCGCCGCGACACGCTGGCTGCGCTCTTCCTTCGAGGCGATGCCATGGATCAGCAGCGGCTCGGCGACGAGGTCGCCGACGCGCATGCGTGGGTCCAGCGAGGCATAGGGGTCCTGAAAAATCATCTGCACGTCGCGGCGCACCGCCTTGCGCTCGTCGCGGCCAAGGCCAGACAGATTGCGGCCGCCAATGACGATGTCGCCGCTGTAAGGCACCAGTCCGGCCAGTGCCTTGGCGGTGGTCGACTTGCCACAGCCGGATTCACCGACCAGCGCCAGCGTCTCGTTGGGCGCGATCGAAAAGCTGACGCCTTCGACGGCGTGAACGCGGCGGGTGACCCGGCCGAAGAAGCCGCCATGCAGGTCGAAGCGGACATGCAGATCGTGGACCATGGCGACATTGGCCGGGCTCGCCGTCTCGACATCCCTGGATTTCTGGCGGCCGATACCGCTGCCGATGCGCGGCACGGCGGCCAGCAGCTCGCGCGTGTAGTCGGCTTGCGGCCTGGCAAAAATGTCAGCGGTTCTTCCCTCTTCGACCATGCGGCCATGCCGCATGATGATGACGCGGTCGGCCATTTCGGCGACGACGCCCATGTCGTGGGTGATCAGGATGACGCTGGTGCCGTGCTGGCGCTGCAGGTCGCGCAGCAGCTCCAGCACCTCGCCTTGCACGGTGACGTCGAGTGCGGTCGTCGGCTCGTCGGCGATCAGCACGTCCGGCTCGAGCGCCAGCGCCATGGCGATCATCACCCGCTGGCGCATGCCGCCGGACAGTTCGTGCGGAAACTGCTTCAGCCGGCTTTCGGCTTCCGAAATGCGCACCGCCTTCAACGCCTCGATGGCGCGCTGGCGAGCCTCGCCCTGCGACAGGCTGGTGTGTGCCTCGATGGATTCGGTAAGCTGCCGGCCGATCGGCAGCACCGGGTTGAGCGAGGTCATCGGCTCCTGGAAAATCATGGCGATACGGTCGCCGCGAATGCGCCGCATCCGGCGCTCGTCGAGAGTCGTCAGATCTGTGTCGCCCAGATGGATTTTCCCAGACGATATGCGTGCCGACGGCTGCGGCAGCAATTGCATGATGGCCAGTGCGGTCATCGATTTGCCGGAGCCGGATTCACCGGCAATGCAGAGCGTTTCGCCGCGCGCCAGCGTCAGCGACAGGTCGGAGACGACCTCGCGCTCGCCCTCCTCGCCGCGCACGCTGACGCAGAGATTGGCGATGTCGAGGACGGGTTCGGGGGTTGAGGTCATTGGGAGTGTAGTCCGGGGGGGAATTTACTCCGGCACACCCCCCTCTGGCCTGCCGGCCATCTCCCCCGCAAGGGGGGAGATTGAATGTCATCCCGGCCTTCGCCAATCTCCAGCGTTGCAAGAAAAGCGCTGCATCGAAGCTGCCGATCTCCCCCCTTGCGGGGGAGATGGCCGGCAGGCCAGAGGGGGGTGCCTTGGCGCCGACCTCTCATTCAAACACGCAGCGCGGGAAGTAGAACGACACCACCCAGTTCGGCATGTCGACGATCTCGCTGATCCTGAGATCGCCGCACACAGAGGCCAACATATAGGCCTCGACGGGATCGATCTTGTACCTCCCGGCAAGCAGGTCGACCATCTGCGCAACCGCTTCCCTGGCGCCGGTCATCAGGTCCGGACCGATACCTGTCGTCACCTCATAGCCCTTGGCGTCGAGATGGCGCGTCACCGGGCCTGGCGTGGTGAAGCGCGGCGTCTTCAGCCTGGCGTCCTTGACCAGATCGAGCTTGAGCACGACGTCCATCGGGCTTTCGATCGCCGTGCCGCAAACCTCGCCGTCGCCTTGCGCGGCATGGGTGTCGCCGACCGAAAACAGCGCGCCCGCCACTTCCACCGGCAGGTACAGCGTGGTGCCGGCCGCGAGATCGCGGATGTCGAGATTGCCGCCAACGCGCCTCGGCGGGACCACGGAGTGGTGGCCCTTTTCCGCCAGCGCGTTGCCGATGGTGCCGGCGAAGGGTTTCAGCGGCACACGCGCATTTTTGCCGAACAGCGCCGGCTCGAGCGAGGCAGCGTCGTATTTCCAGATGTTCAGCGCCGGCTCCTTGAAGTCGTCGGCGAGCAGCCCGAAACCGGGAATGTTGGCCGTCCAGCCGAAGCCGGACGGTTTGAACATCTCGATCGTCACCTTCAGCGCGTCACCTGGCTCGGCGCCCTCGACGAAGATCGGCCCGGTCACCGGATTGACGGTGGCGAAGTCGAGCTTGGCGACGTCGGCGACCGTGCTGTCGGCCTGCAACTGGCCGCCGGAGGAATCGAGGCACTGGAACTCGATGGTCGAGCCGGGCGCCACCCGCTCGGCCGGAACAAACGAATTGTCCCAGCCGAAATGATGTTGGCGCCCGTGGATGGTGTAGTCGCAGTTATTGCACATCTTTTACGTACACATTGTCATAATTGATGAAGACATGGACCGGATCGACATAGAGGTTGTCGGCGCCGCCCATGCGTGCGGATTTCATGCTGAAGCGTTGCTCGTTGAAGACCGGCGCCCAGGGCGCGTCCTCCATGATCTTGTCGTAGATCGCGCTCCACATCTTGTTGCGCTCTGCAGACTTCGCCGGATCGGTCATCGAGTCGGCTTCCGCCGCCTTGGCGTCGAGATCCTTGTTGCAATACCATGACCAGTTCCAACCGCCGGGCACCGCACCGGCGCAGCCGAGGATCGGCCCGTAGAAGTTCGACGGATCCGGGAAGTCGGCGATCCAGCCCATGCCGCCAGACCAGATCATCGGTGCGCCGGCCTTGTCGCCGCCGGCGGCAATCACGTTGGCCTGGGCCAATGCCTGGATGCTGGCCTTGATGCCGACGGCCGCCAGATCCTGCTGGATCGCTTGGGCGATGCGCGGGTTGGGATCGGTGTTCATGGCGAACAGCTGGGTGTCGAAACCATCGGGATGACCGGCCTCGGCAAGCAGCGCCTTGGCCTTGGCGACATCATAGGGATAGCCCTTGTATTCCTTGTCGTAGCCCGGCATCGACGGCGGCAGCGGCTGGTTGGCCGGCACAGCGCGGTTGTTGATGATCTGGACGATGCGCGCCTTGTTGATCGCCATGTTGACCGCCTGGCGCACCTTCACATTGTCGAACGGCGCCATGGTGGTGTTCATGGTGATGTAGCCGGTGTGCAGCTGGCCGCCTTCGACGACCCGCGCCTTCTGCTCGGGGTCGGCCATCACCTCCTGGAACTTTGCCGGTGGAATGCCATCGAGGGGCAGGTCGATCTCACCTTTCTGCAGGCGCAGCAGCGCCACGATCGGCTCCTGGCCGACCTCGAAGGTGATCTTGTCGAGGTGCGGCAGGCCCTTGTGCCAATAGTCCGGGTTGCGCACGAAGACGATGCGCTGGCCGAGCGTCCACTCGGCGAGCTTGAAGGCGCCGGTGCCGACCGGGTGCTTGCCGAAATCGGCGCCGTATTTCTCGACCTCCTCCTTAGGTACGACATGCGCGAAGTTAATGGCCATGACATGCAGGAAGGTGGCGTCGGGCCGGCTCAGCTCGAACTTGACCGTATAGGGATCGACGACCGTGACGCCAGAGAGGCCATCCGCCTTGCCGGCGGCGACCTCGTCATAGCCCTTGATCGAGCCGAAGAAGCCGGCGCCCGGGCTCTGGGTCTTAGGATTGGTAACGCGGTCCAGCGAATATTTCACATCGTCGGCGGTCATTTCGCGGCCATTGTGGAATTTCACGCCATGGCGCAGCTTGAAGGTGAAGGTCTTGCCGTCGGGCGAGATCTCGTAGCTTTCGGCGAGGTCGGGTTTCAAATTGGTGGTGCCCGGCTCGTAGTCCATCAGCCCGTCGAACAGGCTCTTGATCATCGACCAGTTCTGCCAGTCATAACCGATCGCCGGATCGAGCGTGGCGACATCGTCCTTGTAGGTGATGGTGATGGCGCCGCCCTGCTTGGCGTTCGGATCGACGGTGTCATCGGCGCGAACATTTGTCATGCCGAGCATCAGCGCCAGCGCCGATGCCGCTACCGTGGATGCGAGAAACTTTTTCATTTTTATGTTCCCTTTCTCTGTCTGGTTTTCATTTTCATCTGAGCTTGATGCGGGGGTCGATGAAGGGCGCGATGACGTCGGCCAGCAGATTGCCGAGCACGATGGCGAAGGCCGAGACCAAGGTGACGCCCATGATGATCGGGATGTCCACGCGCTGAATGGCCTGCCACGCCAGCTGGCCGATGCCGGGCCAGCCGAACACGCTTTCGACGACGACAATGCCGCCCATGAAGATGCCGATGTCGATGCCGATCATGGCGATGACCGGCAGGATGGCGTTGGGCAGTGCATGGCGGAACAGGATGGCTCGCCGCGCCAGGCCCTTGGCGCGGGCGGTGCGGACATAATCCTGGCGCAGAACATCGATCATCGACGAGCGCATCATGCGGGCGTACCAGCCGGCGCCGAGTATGCCCATGGTCAGCGACGGCAGCACCAGATGGCGCCAGGTGCCGTAGCCGCCGATCGGGAACCAGCTGAGCCGCACGGCAAAGACGTAGAGCAGCAGCAGGCCGACGACGAATTGCGGCGCCGAAACGCCGACGAAGGAGGCGACCATCAGCGTCTGGTCGGTGCCGGTGCCGCGCTTGACGGCAGCGATCAGGCCCATGCTGAGGCCGAGCAGCAGCTCGCACAGGATGGCGCCGACCATCAGCAACAAGCTGGCCGGCAGCCGCGAGACGATCAGCTCGGTGACCTCGGAGCGCTGGATGTAGGAGCGGCCGAGATCGCCGCTGATGAGCTTCGTAAGATAGCGCCAGTACTGGACGATGAAGGGCTGGTCGAGGCCGAGCTGCTGGCGGATGTTCTCAACCGTCTGCGGCGTGGCGCTGCGACCGGCGATCTGGCGCACCGGATCGGCGGGCAGGAGATAGAGCAGCGCGAAGGTGATCAGCGAGACGCCGAGCAGGATGAGCAGAGACTGGATGAGGCGGCGGCCGAGATAGGCGATCATGCCCGGCCCCTCTGCGTCGGATCGAGGATGTCGCGCAGTGCGTCGCCGATCAGGTTGAAGGCCAGCGCCAGCGCCAGGATCGCGGCACCGGGGAAGAACACCAGCCAGGGTGCGGCCTGGAAATAGGTCTGGTTCTCGAAGATGATGTTGCCCCACGACGCCGTCGGCGGCTGCACGCCGATGCCGAGGAAGGAGAGTGTCGCCTCGAGCAGCACCGTGGTCGAGATGCCGAGCGTGCCCCAGACGATGATGGTCGGCAGCAGATGCGGCAGGATATGGCGAAACAGGATGCGCGGTGCACTCGCCCCAATGGTGCGTTCGGCGTCGATGAATTCGCGCTCGGCCAGCGAAGAAGTTTCGGTGTAGATGACGCGGGCGGTCTGCACCCAGTTGACCAGCGCGATGACCATGGCGACGATCCACAGGCTGGGCTCGAACACCGCCGCCAGGCAAATGGCGAGCAGCAGTGCCGGAAACGCCATCATCAAATCGGTGAAGCGCATCAGCGCGCTGCCGATCCAGCCACGGAAATAGCCGGCGACAACACCGACCAGTGTGCCGATGAACAGCGCCACGCCATTGGCGACGATGCCGATGATCAGCGAGGTGCGGGCGCCGTAGAGGATGCGGGTCAGCAGGTCACGGCCGAGCAGGTCGGTGCCCAGCCAGAATTTTGCATCCGGCGGCAAGGGCGAGCCCTCGATGGTCAGGCCGTCGAACATCTGCTCGTTGGGATCATAGCCAGTCAGCCATGGCGCCAGCACGGCGCCGGCAACGACAATGGCGACGATCATCAGCCCAAGCAGTGCGAGACGGCGCCTGACCAGCCGGCGCCAGACGCCGGCGCGTGGTTTGACCGGCATGCGCCCTGGCGCGGTGAGATCAGGCGCGATGGGACTGGTCATCGCCGCCTTCTTCCCCTGTTGCTTCTTCACTTGTCATTGCCACGATCCGCCGCGCGGCATCCTCGACGCTGATCTGCCAGCTCATAGCCAGCGAGCGAAGCTGCGCATAGGCGCGGCCGTCATCGGTGCCTTTCGCCAGTGCGGTGACCGCGCGCACGATGGTCTGGCGCTCGGCGACGCGCTGGCGAAGCGAGGCAATCTCACTGGCCAGGTGTTTTCGCGCCTCGAAACTCTGGCGCGCGATCAGCAGCGCGCTGTAGACGCCGGCATTGCCGACCGGCTTCAGGAGCTGGGCATCGGCCTTGTGCGACAGCGCCCATTCGATGCGGCCCGGCGCCTCGGAGCCGATCAGCGCCACCAGCGGCATCGGCGCCTCGCCCGGCTTCCAGGGGAACTGCTCGTCGAAACCGAGATCGGCGTCGAAGAACACGAAATCGGCCGCCAGCGCCTCGGGCGGCAGTTCCGGCCAGCAATCCAGCGTGATCAGGCCGATGGCCGACAATTGCCTGGTGATCGCCTGCACCGTCGGATGCGGGCGATGCAGGATAAACGCCCTAGCGCCGCCGAGATTGGGGATGCGTGGGGCTCTCGTCACGACACCACCCTCAGGCGTGGGCGGCCGAATGTTTTTGCCGGGTCGTAGCGCGACAGATAGGGATCCGGCGCGACTTCGTCCTCGCGGCTGACGACCTCGAAGAAGCCATCCGCGATGCGCCCGATGATCACCGGCAGCGTCGCGTGCTGGGAATGGGCGTCGATGGCTATCGGCCCGAGCCGGGTGGAAAAGCGGCGTTCTGCGAAGGCTCTGGAAAATTCCGCCGGACCGGCTTCGGGATTGCTGGAGAGCACGTCGGCCATCACCTGCACGGAGGCATAGGCGGAGGCCTCGAAAGACGAGGCGAAGGCGGCCGGCCGCGGCGCGAAGTACGGCCCGACCGACAGATGTCCCTTGCCCGATTCACCGATCGCCGGCAGTTCGCCCTCGGTGAGATTGCAGGAGATGACGGGGCAGGTTTCCGGGCTGAAGGCAGGATCCTCACTCCCGAGATCACGATAGGCCGCGAGGAAGGCGTAGGAAGAGGTGCCGATCAAATTGTTGAGGATGAAGTTCGGCCGCGTGGCGCGGATCTCCGCGATCAGCCGCGACACGTCGGTCTCGCCGATGCGCAGATAGCGTTCGCCCAGCACCTTGCCGCCGGCATCCGCGATCAGGTCGCGCGCGACGCGGTTCATCTCCCAGCCCCAGATGTAGTTCGAGCCGAGCAGGAAGCCGTTGGCGCCGAAACGCGGCACGACATGCGCCATCAGCGGCACCAGATGCTGGTTGGGGCAGGCGTGCATGTAGACGACGTGCTCGTTGGCCTCGAAGCCCTCATAGGGGCAGGCGTACCAGAGCATGCCGCCCGCCTTCTCGAGCACCGGAATCGTCTCCTTGCGGCTCCAGGAGGTGACGCAGCCGACGACATGGCGGGCGCTGCTGGTCCTGAAAATATCCTCGCACAGCGTTGCGTAGCGGTCCGCATTGCTTTGCGGATCGCGCTCGACCGGCACCAGTTCGATGCCTGAGCGGCGATCGGCGTTGATGTCGGCGATGGCGCGCATGGCGCCGATGCGGCACGCATCGGAGACGAGCTGATAGCTCCCCGAGCGGGAATATAAGATGCCGATCTCGATACGCCGTTTCAAACAGATCCCCAAAATGACAATGCCTCGCAGCCAGCGCCGGAGGGCGAGGCATACGAGGCATTCTTGCCGCCCGGCGATCAGAGCCGGTATTTTGCGCTAGCGTATTCTGTCCGGCGGGTCAGTCAAGCCCTCAACGATATTTGCGTGACCGTCATCGCCGTTTCGCTGCCGCCGGCTATCTGGCCGATCTGGCCGCCGGCCTCTGACCGTGTTGACGCGCATAGGTCACGCAGGCGTCCACCGTGCTGACACAAAGCGCGTCGCGCCTGTTCGGCAAATTGTTGTCGCCGGCATAGGCAACTTCGGCGACGCGGCCGTCGACCATGCGAATTTGCGTGTCGCAATAACCGCCGGGAGCGACATTGACGGAGCCGCCGACCGCCGGGATCGCGCCAACCGCTAGAGTCGGAACTACAATACTGAGATTGCCGCGCTGGACGATGCGCTTGTAGGTCCAGATCTGGCCCGATCGGCCGGCGTCGGCGGTGGCGGTCGGAAACCCGGCGCACATGCGGACGTCGGCTTCGCTGAGGCCGACCATCTCCTTGCGAGCCGCCGCCGCGGTGGGGTCAACCTTGGCCACGCGCGACGTATCGTCGGGAACGACGCAGGAAGACAGGATGGCGACGGACAGGACAGGAAGGGCAAGCTTTCGAATACTGGAAAATGTCATGCCGACCGTCAGATTGGTCCGATGTCAGATTTGCGTGGCACCCGCCGCTCCTTTCTACCTAGGCAGACAGGCGAAGGGATCAACCCGTTCAGCTTCACGAAAAAGTGGCTGTGGCTGCAACATCGAGGATTGCGCGTCACGGGGTCTGCATTTCACGCAGGATCAATGGCCCTGCAAGTGCTTCCGGCGCCAGGCGGCGGGCGCTTCGCCGACCCGCGCGCGAAAGAACCGTGAAAAATACGCCGGGTCGTCGAAGCCGATCTCGTAGGCGATGTCCTCCACCGTGCGTACGGTGAACAGCAGCAGGCGCTTGGCCTCCAGCAGCCGCCTTTCGCTGACGACCCGCTTGACGCCGGCGCCCAGAACCGCATGGGCAGCCTTGTCGAGAAGATGCGGCGTGGTGGCCAGCGCCTCGACGTAGCGATCGACCGGCCAGTTGTCGCGGAAATGCGCGTCGGCGAGCCGACGCAGGCCCCGCGCCAGCGAAGCATCGGAAGAGGCGGCGGAGGCGGTCACGCCGGGGCTGAGGCGCGCAATGTGGGAGAGTGCGACGGCGATCAGCGCCGGCAGGACCCTGTCATTGCCGGCTTGCGCCTCGGCATATTCGGTGGCGATCATCTCCAGCACCGCCGCCAGTCTCGCCCACGCTGCGTGTCGTGGCAGACCGTCGGCAAAGACCGGCCTGTCCAGCGGCAGCAGGCTGTGAGCGGCGATGGCCGCGAGCGCGCCGTCGGCGACCGAGACGACGATGGCATCGGTGCCGGGTCCGATCGAGAAGCCATGCACGACAGCGCTCGGCACGAAGCTGACGGCAGGCGCCGAAAAGTCCCAGGATCGGTCTTCGATACGGTAGGTGCCGGAGCCGCTGGTCCAGGAGGTGATCTGGCCCATCTGCGGATGCTTGTGCGCCGCAACCTGACCAAGATGGATATTGCTGCGCGCAAGCACCGTTTCGACATGCAGGAAACCGACATCGAGCGGCCGCACAGGCTCGCCATAGACGAAGAAGTCGGGGATGGAATTCTGGCTCATGGCGCCTGAAAAAGTCCAATCGGTTTTGCCGTTCCGTCCATAACCGATGCATGCCCAAGGCGCTAGTGTTGCGACTCAAGAGGAGGACCATCATGCGATCAGAAGACTTCCGCGCCGACAAGGCACGGCCGTTCACCGGGGCCGAGTATCTGGAGAGCCTGCGCGACGGCCGCGAGGTCTATATCAATGGCGAACGCATTGCCGATGTCACCACGCACCCGTCGATGCGCAATTCGGCGCGGTCGCTGGCGCGCCTCTACGATGCGCTGCATGATCCCCTGCGACGGGACACGCTGACCTCACCGACCGACACCGGCTCGGGCGGCTACACCCACAAATATTTCCGCGTCGCCAAATCCTCTGGCGAACTCGCCGCCCAGCAGACGGCGATCGCCGAGTGGTCACGCATGTCCTATGGCTGGATGGGCCGCACGCCCGACTACAAGGCGGCGCTGATGAACACGCTCGGCGCCAACGCAGACTGGTACGGGCCGTTCAGGGACAATGCCCTGTCCTGGCACAGGCGTGCCCAGGAAGCCGTGCTGTTCATGAACCATGCCATCGTCAACCCGCCGATCGACCGCCACAAGCCGGCCGAACAGGTGAAGGACGTCTTCGTCCACATCACCAAGGAGACGGATGCCGGCATCTACGTCTCCGGCGCCAAGGTGGTGGCGACGTCCTCGGCGCTGACGCACTATAACTTCCTGGCGCAGGGATCGGCGACGGTCACCGAGGATCCGTCGCTGTCGGTGATGTTCATCGTGCCGATGAATGCGCCGGGGATAAAGATGTTCTGCCGCGTCTCCTACGAGCAGACGGCCAACACGGTGGCGGCGCCCTTCGACTATCCGCTGTCGTCACGTTTCGACGAGAACGACGCGATCCTGGTGCTCGACAATGTCTTCATCCCCTGGGAGGACGTGCTGGTGCTGCGCGATGCGCAGAAGATCCTGTCCTTCCACCCGGCGTCCGGCTTCATGCATGGCTACTGCTTCCAGGGCTGCACGCGTTTCGCCGTCAAGCTCGATTTCCTCGCCGGCCTACTGGCTAAGGCGCTGCGCGCCACGGGCGGCGATGCTTTCCGCGGCAACCAGGCGGCACTGGGCGAGGTCATTGCACTGCGGCACATGTTCTGGAGCTTTTCCAACGCCATGGCCTACAACCCGCTCCCGTGGGCGAATGGCGCGGTGCTGCCCAATCTGGAAGCCGCGCTCGCCTACCGCACCTTCATGTCGGAAGCCTATCCGCGCGTCATCGACACCGTGCGCCGGGTGATCGCGTCCGGGCTGATCTACCTGCCGTCGTCGGTGCGCGACTTCAACAACCCCGCGATCGACAAGTATCTGGCGCAATATGTGCGGGGCTCCAACGACATGGGCCACATCGAGCGCATCAAGATCATGAAGCTTTTGTGGGACGCGACCGGCACTGAGTTCGGCGGCCGTCACGCGCTCTACGAGCTCAACTATGCCGGCGCGCCGGAAGAGGTGCGGCTGCAGGTGCTGAAAGGAGCTGAACGCGGCGGGCGGCTGAAGGCGATGGAAGAGCTCGTCGACACCTGCATGGCCGACTATGACGAGAATGGCTGGACGGGCGATACCTGGTTCAATCCGCTTGTCTCAACGGCCGAGTGAAACCAGATGGCCACGCAGATTTCGAAAACCGATTTCCGCGACGCCATGGCGAGGGTCTGCGCGCCGGTCAACATCGTCACCACCGATGGCCCGGCAGGGCGCGGCGGCTTCACCGCCACCGCCATGTGCAGCGTCTCCGACGAGCCGCCGACGCTGCTGGTGTGCATGAACGGGCGCTCGACGCAGGCCGCCATGTTCCTGTCCAACCAGCGCTTCTGCGTCAACGTGCTGACGCATGACCACATGCATCTGGCGGGAAAGTTCGCCGGCGCGACCAGGGACATGGAAGCGCGCTACTCCGCCGCACGCTGGCAGACACTGACCTCCGGTACGCCGGCGCTGTCGGATGCGATCGTCAATTTCGATTGCGAGATCGAGACTGTGCATATCGTCGGCACGCACAATGTCATGATCGGCCGCGTCATCGATGTCCGGCACGGCAGCGGCGGCTCGGCCCTGCTCTATGTCGACCGCAGCTATACGCAGCCGACGCGGCTGGGCAGCTTTGGCGGGTGAAGCCGGGCGTCAGACGGTTTGGTGGCGGGAAGGCCTCCGCCTATCCCGTCCCCGGCCGTGCCATCAGCCAGTCTTTCACCCCCGCCGATCCAGCCTCGCCACCAGCCGGTCTCCCGCCCACTGGATGCCGCAGACCAGGATGATCAGCACGATGACCACCGCGATCATGATGGACGTCTCAAATCGTTGATAGCCGTAGCGGATGGCGAGGTCGCCGAGGCCGCCGGCACCGATGGCGCCGGCCATGGCCGAGGCACCGATCAGCGTCACCAGCGTCACCGTGAAGCCGGCGACAATGCCGGGCAGGGCTTCCGGCACCAGCACCTCGCGGATGATCGTCCAGCGGTTGCCGCCCATGGCGCGCGCCGCCTCGATCAGCCCGCGATCGACTTCGCGCAGCGACACTTCGGCGATGCGCGCATAGTAGGGCGTGGCGGCGATCGACAGCGGCACGATGGCCGCCCATGTGCCGATCGAGGTGCCGACGATCAGCCGCGTCACCGGGATGAGCGCGACCAGAAGGATGATGAAGGGCACCGAACGGAAGCCGTTGATGACGGCGCCGAGCGCCCGGTTCACCCACAGGCTTTCGGCAATCCCGCTGCGTTCGGTGGCGATCAGGGCCAGGCCGAGCGGCAGGCCGAAGACCAGCGAGATGAGGCCGGAGGCGGCCGTCATCAGCACCGTCTCCCAGATCGAACGCAGCAGAAGTTCAAACAGGATCGGCGACATGGCCAAGCACCTCCACCCGCGCCTGGCGGGCCTTCAGGAATGTGATGATGTCAGCGAGATGATTTGCATCGCTGCCGGGAACCGAAAGGAACAGCGTGCCGACGGGCTGCTGCTGGATATGGTCGATGCCGCCATGGACGAGGCGGAAGGCGCGTGGAACAGCAATGGCAAGGTCGGACAGCAATGGGCCGCGTGCCGCATCGCCGGCCACGTCGACGCGCAGGATCGTCTCCGCGCCGGCCCCCGGCAGCAGCCGGGCCGCCAGTTCGGCTGGCAGCTGCGGCCGGATGGCGCCGAGCAGGCTGCGTGTGATGTCCGAGCGCGGGTCGGCGAACACTGACCAGACCGGGCCTTCCTCGACGATGCGCCCGGCGTCGATCACCGCCACGCGGTCGGCGATCGAGCGGATCACCTCCATCTCGTGGGTGATCAGCAGGATGGTCAGGCCGAGCTGCCGGTTGATATCCCTGAGCAGCGCGAGGATCGACCGCGTCGTCTCCGGGTCGAGCGCCGAGGTGGCTTCATCCGACAAAAGCAGCGCCGGGCGCGCGGCAAGCGCCCTGGCGATGCCGACGCGCTGCTTCTGGCCACCCGACAGCGACGCCGGATAGGCTTTTGCTTTCTCCGACAGGCCGACGAGATCGAGCAGTTCGGCGGCGCGTCGCAGTCGTTCGGCTTTCGGGCGCCCCTCGATCTTGAGCGGTAGCGCCACATTGTCCTCGACGGTCTTGGCCGACAGCAGGTTGAAATGCTGGAAGATCATGCCGATGCGTCGCCGCAACGGCTGCAGGTCGCGCTCGCCTAGCCGGCTGATCTCGCGGCCCTCGATGAACACCTCGCCGGAGTCAGGCCGTTCCAACCCGTTCAGGCAGCGGATCAACGTCGATTTGCCGGCGCCGCTGCGACCGATGATGCCGAGGATCTCGCCCTTGCGCACGGTCAGCGAGATGCCATCGAGCGCTGCAGTGACGCCGAAGCGGCGCTTCAGGTCGACAAGGCGCACGACGTCCTGAGACGCGTCGGGCCGGGCATGCGTCGGATCGGTGGTGTCCCCGGATGCCGTGATATGCTGGTTCATGAATGTTCCTGTTCCCGAAAACGCAATCGCGGCCCGCGCCTGAGCGCGGACCGCTGTTGCTCTCGAACCGGGCGTCCGGTCGACGATCGGATCAATAGGCGCTGAGGCCGGTGCCCTTGTAGACCTTGTCGAACTCGGCCTTCACCGCCTCGTTCTGATAGGAGGCGACCAGCGTCTTCACCCAGGCCTCGTTCTCGTTGCCGGTCTTCACCGCGATGAAGTTGCGGTAGGGATTGTCGGCGATGGGCTCCTGCGCGATGCGGTTTTCCGGCGTCAGGCCGCTTTTCAGCGCCCAGTCCGTGTTGACCACGGCCGCGTCGAGATCCTCGACCGAGCGGCCGACGATGCCGGCGTCGAGTTCCTTGATCACCACCTTCTTGGCATTCTCTGCGATGTCGGCGGTGGTGGCCAGAATGCCGGTGCCGTCCTTCAGCTTGATCACGCCCTCATTCTCCAGCACGCGTAGCGCCCGGCCTTCGTTGGAGGGGTCGTTCGGCACGCCGATGACCGCGCCCTCGGGCAGGTCGGCGACCTTGGTGAACTTCTTCGAATAGAGGCCGATCGGCCAGACGCCGGTGTAGCCGACGCGGACGATGTGGTAGCCTTGCGTCTTGATCTGGTTGTCGAGATAGGGCTGGTGCTGGAAGGCGTTGGCGTCGATCTCGCCGCGCTCCAGCGCCTCGTTGGGCTGGGTGTAGTCGTTGAACACCACGGTCTCGATGGCGAGGCCCTTTTCGGCCGCCTGCGCGACGACGACGCGCCAGACATCCTCGTCCTCGCCGCTGATGATGCCGACCTTGATCGCCTTCTTGTCCTCGGCGAACGATGCGCCGGGCGCCATCAGGCTGCCAATCGCGACGGCCGATGCGAACAGCAGAGCCAAGCCGCTGCGCCGGTTGATGGTTGACCCTAAGGAAGATGGCAAAGTGTTCTTGAAGTCGGACATGATTGATCTCTGCGGTTGTGAAGTCATGGCAGCAAGGCGGATTGCCTAGCCTTGGTTACATCCTCAGAAATTCTATCAAGTTTATCAAAGAACGCCTTTCGCCGTTCTCGCCAAAGCCGGGAATATTCTCTCAAAATTTTCGGGTGAGGGAGAATGAGACGCCATTGAATCGATCGCCGCGGGCTACGATGGGATCCGCTGGGCTTCGAAAGCAAGATCGGACCCTCGGAAAAACCGGCGCAGACGCCAGGCTCAAAGCGCGATCCACGCCGTCTTCAGTTCCAAATATTTCTCCAGCGCGTGCAGCGACTTGTCGCGGCCGAAACCGGACTGCTTGACGCCGCCGAGCGGCACGGTGATGTCGGCGCCGCCATAGGTGTTGACGTGGACGACGCCGGCATTGATGGCGCGCACCATGCGATGCGCGGTGGAGAGGTTGGCGGTCCACACCGCGGAGGCAAGCCCGTAGACGGTCGAATTGGCAAGCCGAACCGCCTCCTCCTCGGTTTCGAAGCGCATGACGCCGAGTACGGGCCCGAACACCTCCTCACGCGCAAGCTGCATGTCTTGCGTGACGTTCTCGAAGATCGTCGGCGCCATGTAACTGCCGCGGGTCTCGGTCAGTATCCGTTCGCCGCCGGTGACCAGACGGGCACCTTCTTCCGTGGCCCTGGCGACGAAACCGAGGTTCTTGTCCAGCTGTTCGGCGCTCGACACCGCACCGATGTCGCTGGAGAGATCGAGCGGGTCGCCGACTTTCAGCCGGGTCGTTGCCTGGAGAAGCTCGTCCATGAAACGGTCATAGACCGACGCCTGGACGAGCAGGCGCGAGCCGGCGACGCAGACCTGGCCGGAATTGCGAAAAATGCCGTTGGCCGAGACGCCCGCCGCCTGTTTTAGGTCGGGAGCATCGGCAAAGACGATGTTGGGCGACTTGCCGCCGAGTTCGAGGAAGACGCGTTTCAGGTTGGAGCGAGCGGAATATTCGAGCAGCCGCCGGCCGACCGGGCCGGAACCGGTGAAGGCGATGGCGTCGACATCCATATGCAGGCCGAGCGCCTCGCCGGTAACCGAACCACGGCCGGTGACGACATTGAGCACACCGGCGGGAAGTCCGGCCTCGCTTGCCAGTTCGGCCAGCCGCAGCAGCGTGAGCGAAGCGATTTCCGGGGGCTTGACCACCACGCAATTGCCGGCGGCCAGCGCCGGCGCAATCTTCCAGGCGCCGATCATCAGCGGAAAATTCCACGGCACGATGACGCCGACGACGCCGAGCGGCTCCTTGTGGATCAGTCCCAGAACATTGTCGGCCGTCGGCGCGATCTCGCCATAGACCTTGTCGATCGCCTCGGCATAATAGCGGATGGTGCCTGCCGCCGACAGCGGTTCGGCCTTGTAGGCCATGCCGATCTCGGTACCATTGTCGCGCACGCCGAGCACGGCGAGCTCGTCGGCATGCTTTTCGATCAGCTCGGCGAATTTCGTCAGCACCTTCTTGCGAAAGGCGGGTGCTGAGCGCGACCACGAGCCCTTCTCGAACGCCTTGCGCGCCGACTTGACGGCGCGGTCGATGTCGGCGGCGTTGCCATCGGCGATACTGGCAAACGGGCGGCCATCAACCGGCGACGTCACCGGCAGGGTTTCGCCGCTTGTAGCCTCGGTCTGTGCGCCATCGATGAACAGGCCCCGCGCGCCGATCTCCGTCTTGCGCAGCGTGTCGATGGCATTCTGACTGATCATGGATGACGAACTCCCAGGGACACATGCAATGTGGTTGGCGCGCGGAATTCCCAGCCGCGAAACACCGGTTCCCTGCCGTGCACAAGGCTGAGATCGGGGAAGCGTTGGAGCAACAGCCTTACCGCAAGGCACATCTGCTCGCGTGCGAAAAACCGGCCCGAGCAGAAATGATGGCCGAAGCCGAAGGCGGCATGATTGCCTTCATCGCGGTTGATGTCGAAACTGTCGGGATTAGCAAAGCGGCTCTCGTCGCGGCTTGCCGAAGAGACGAGGGCGGCGACGGCAGCCCCGGCGGGGATCGTCACGCCGCCAAGCTCGACCGCCCGCGTCGTCTGCCGCGTCTGGGTGCCGATCGGCGCCACCCAGCGCAAACCTTCATCGACAGCCTTTGGCACAAAGGTCTCGGGACCGGCGAGCACCTGCCGCAATTGTTCGGGATGCGAAAGCAGGCCGGCCAGGATCGAGCCGGCGCCATGTCCGGGCTCCTGCATGCCGCCGAGCAGGATGACCTTGATGCTCGGCATCAGGAAGCCGATCGGGCGCGCCGTGCCTTCCGGCATGCCGTCATGCAGCATATGCGACAGCGCCGAGTCATCTGGCTGGCGCGCAAGTCTTTCCAGCGTCGGCAGGATGGCGTCGCCAACCTCGGCACTGATTGCGTCGGCGATCCCCTGCCGCTTCGGGTCGTTCTCGAAATTGATGGCGCCCTGGGCAAGGCCGTAGAACCAGCGGCGCAGCGTCGGCATCTCGATGTCGGCAAGGCCGAGCGAGCGCGCCAGGCTGAGCGTCGACACCGGCTCGAAATAGTCGGCCATCAGCTCGGCCGAGCCGCGCTCCGCAATTTGGTCGAGAAAAGGCTCGGCGATCGACCGCACGAGGTCGCCGGCATAGGCGGCGACGGTGCGCGGCCGGTATTTCGGGTCGACGCCCTGGCGCAGTTGCTTGTGCGTCTCGCCATCGGTGGTCAGGATGGTCGGCTTGCCGAAGGAGCGCTCGACCGGAGACGAACCAACGACGGCGGAGAAGATGTCGGGAGACTTGGCGACGCTCTCGACATCTTTCCAGCGGGTGACGAACCACAGATTGACCGCCGGCACGAAGGTGACCGGCGCACTGCGCCTGAGTTCTGCATAGATCGGGTAGGGATCTGCTTCCAATGCCTCGACGGTGATATTTTCGGCAAAGCTCAAGGCCGCCACTCCCCTTTGTGGTGTAAGGGGCGGCGTGGCACGCCGCCCCTTTGCTTTCCTCAATCTTTTAGCGGCTGGCCGAGGTTTTTGAACGCGACCGGATCGCGGCTCTTCAGCGCGCTGGCCAGCAGCAGGCCGATGATCGCGGCGATCAGCACCAGCCCCGGCAGGAACACGCCCAGGAAACCGCTGGCCCCGGACAGGCTGCCGAAATTGATGACGATCAAATAGATGATGATGACGAAGGCGATGAAGGTCAGCCCGGGCAGGATGGTGGTCTTCATCGCGTTCTCCTGCGTCGATGGATTGGCGCGGAAGAACATCACTACGGCAAGCGAGGCCACCGCCATCATCACGATGACGCCGAGCGTCGCGACATTGGTCAGCCACGAAAACAGCGCCAGCACCGGATCGAGGCCGAGCACGGCGAACAGGCCGACGACGACCGCGGCGAGCACGCTCTGGATGACCGAGGCGACATGCGGGCTCTGGTGCTCCGCATGCGTCACGCCGATCGTCTGCGGCAACAGCTTCTCGCGGCCCGAGACATAAATGTAGCGGGCAACCGCATTGTGGAACGCCAGCACGCCGGCAAACAGGCTCGACACGAACAGGATGCTCATCGCCTGCGACAGCATCGTGCCGGCGTAACGATCCGACAGGCCGAACAGGAAGGTCGTCGGATCCTGCAGCCCTTGCAGCGTCGGCAGCAATTTGTCGACACCGGCGCCGACCGCCATCAGCCATGCCGTGAGCATGTAGAAGACGCCGATCAGCACGACCGAGAAATAGGTGGCGCGCGGAATGGTGATCTTTGGATCGCGTGCCTCCTCGGCATAGATCGTCGTCGCCTCGAAACCGATGAAGGCGGCAAAGCAGAACAGGATGGCGATGGCCGGCGAGCCGCTGACGATCTGGCTCCAGCTGAATGGCGCCGCCGACAGGCCGCTATCGCCGCCGGTCTTGAGGATGGCGATGTCGAGGACCAGCACCACAAGATATTCGCACAGCACCAGCACCGTCAGGATCTTGGCGGAGAGGTCGACCTGCCGGTAGCCGAGCACGGCGACCAGCGCGATGGCGATGAAGCTCCAAACCCACCAGGGCAAATTGATGCCCCAGCCGGCGAACAGGCCTGATGTCGCGGCACCGAGCAGGCCCATGACCCCGATCTGCATGGCATTGTAGGACAGGATGGCGATCAGCGCCGTGGCACCGCCGGCCATGCTGCCGAGGCCGCGCGCGGCATAGGCATAGAAGGCGCCGGCATTGCCGACATGGCGTGACATGGCGACATAGCCGACCGCGAACAAAAGCAGCAGCACCGTCACGATCAGATAGGTGCCGGCAAAGCCGGCGCCATTGCCCATCAGCATGCCGAGCGGCGTGCCGCCGGCGACTGCCGTGAGCGGGGCGGCCGCCGAAATCACCATGAAGGTGATGGCGCCGACGCCAAGACTGTTCTTGCGCAGCCTGTTGGCCGGCGCCTGTTCTGCAACTGCTGTCATTGATCCCTCCTTTTGCAAACCCTCAGGCTCGCCGGCCGAATGGCCTGTCCCATGCACTCTGGTGATCGGTTCATTATTTGAACCGTTATTTTGAATATAGACTTGCAAACAATGCCGATGCCTGTCAAGTTAATTCACACGTTAAATGATTGCCCGGAACCGGGAGGCAAATTTGAGTACGGTCGGAAAAGCGATCTCGCTTCTGGAGCTGTTCAGCGTCGACGAGCCCGAGCTCGGCCTGTCCGATCTGGCGCGCCGCTCGGGCTTCGACAAGGCGACGACACGGCGGCTGCTGGTTGCGCTGGCCGGCCATGGTTTTGTCGAGCAGGATATCGGCACGCGGCACTATCGCCTCGGCGCCGGCCTGTCGCGGCTGGCGCGCATCCGCGAAGCGCGCTTTCCCTTCCTGCAGACAGCTGTTCCGCTGGTGCGGGACCTGGCAGCATCGACGGCCGAGACCGTGCATTTGTCGGAATTCGGCGTCGACAGGCTGGTCACCGTCCATGTCGAGCATCCGGCATGGGCGAACCGGGTCAACATCGACATCGGTCAGTTGCTGCCCCTGCATTCGACCGCGTCGGGCATCGCCTATCTGGCCTTTGCACGCGACGAGGCCGTCAAGGCGTGCCTGACGGGTTCGCTCGACGCGTTCACGACCCATACGCTGATCGAGCCGGCCGCCATCTCCAGATCCACGGGCGAGGCGCGCGAGCGCGGCTATTCGATCTGCGACCAGGGCTATGAGGAAGGTGTGATCAGCGTCGCGGCGGCAATCCGCGGGGCGGATGGCTTTGCGCTCGGCACCATCGCGGTGGCGGCGCCAAAGGCCAGAACGACGGCAGCCGCGATCACGGAGCGGGGACTTGCCGTGAGGGAGGCGGCACGGGAGATTTCCATGCGCCTCAACGGCGAAAACCTGCAAATCTTGAGGAGGCAGGCCTGATGCCCTCGGAGACAGCGCCCCGCATCCTGGTCATCGGCACCGGCGACACAAAGGCCGAAGAGCTGCTGTTCATGAGAGAGTGCATCGAGGCGTCGGGCGGCAGCGCCGTGATGATGGATGTCAGCGTGCTGGGCGACCCGCCCTACAGCCCGGATCACGACAAGCATGCCGTGGCGCGGGCGGTGGATGTGACGATCGCCGAGATCGTTTCGAGCGGTGACGAGAACACGGCCATGACGCTGATGGCCGGCGGCGCCGTGCAACTGGTGCGCAAGCTCCATCAAAGTGGCGAGATCGACGCCTTCATTGCCATAGGCGGCTCCATGGGAACCGATCTGGCGCTCGACGTGGCGCTTTGCCTGCCGCTCGGCGTGCCGAAATTCGTCGTCTCGACCATCGCCTATTCTCACCTCATCCCGCCAGAGCGCGTCGCCCCCGACCTGATGATGATCCTCTGGGCGGGCGGACTGTACGGCCTCAACAACATCTGCAAGCTGGTCCTGTCGCAGGCCTGCGGTGCGGTCGTCGGCGCGGCTAAAATCGTACTGGCGTCTCGCGCGTCGGCGCAGGCACCGGGGCCGACCATCGGCATGACCTCGCTCGGCAGCAGCTGCCTGCGCTACATGAAGACGCTGAAGCCGGCCCTGGAACGGCGCGGCTATGACGTTGCCGTCTTCCACACCACCGGAATGGGCGGCCGCGCCTTCGAATCGATCGCCGGCCAAGATCATTTCTGCGCGGTCTTCGACTTCAGCCTGCAGGAAATCACCAATCATCTCGCGGGATCCGTCGTCAGTTCCGGCGCCGACCGGCTGGAAAATGCCGGCGCTCGCGGCATTCCGCAGATCGCCGCACCCGGCGCGGTGGATATGGTCGACCTGCCGACCTGGCAGGATTTGCCGGCTAGATTCTCGACGCGGCCGTTTCATGCCCACAACAGGCTGATTGCTTCGGTCACTGTCGATGCCGACGATCGCCGCCAGGTCGCCAGGACCATCGCCGCCAAGCTCGGTGCCGCGAAAGGCCGCTCCGCCTTCATCCTGCCAACCGGAGGCATCCAGGAATGGGATACGCAGGGCGAGCCGCTCTATGAGCCCGAAGCCCTGGCCGCCTTCTCCGAGGAAATGCGCAGGGCGATTCCCGTGGGGGTCGAGTTCCACGAGATCGACGCCCACATCAACAGCGACGACTTCGTCGGCAAGGCGCTCGAAATCTTCGACCGCTGGGTCGAGGAAGGCATCGTCCCGCGCGGCAAGCCGGCCAAGGGAGTGGCCGCGTGAGTGCTGTTCCCGCCCAGGCGCTTGTCCTCGATTTCGGCGGCGTCGTCACCCGCACACTGTTCGAGACCCACGCCTTGACCGAACAGGCGCTCGGCCTTGCGCCTGGAACGCTGCAATGGCGCGGGCCGTTCGATCCTGACAGCGATCCGCTGTGGCGCGCGATGCAAGCCGACGAGATCAGCGAGCGCGACTACTGGCGCTCCCGCACCAGTGAGGTCGGTCAGCTCATCGGCGAGGACTGGCAGGCGATGGAAACCTTCGTCCGGCGCGCGCGTGGCGCGGAGCCGGAAAAGGTGGTGCGGCCCGAAGCTGACAGCGCCATTCGCACGGTGCATGCGGCCGGCTTTCGGCTGGCCATCCTGTCCAATGAACTCGACCTGTTCTACGGGGCCGACTTCCGCCAGCGGCTGCCGTTGCTCGGCTTCTTCGATGTGATCACCGACGCCACTTACACCGGCATCCTCAAGCCCGATCCGCGCGCCTATGCCTTCGTCACCGAGGCGCTCGGCCTGCCGGCCGGCGCCTGCGTCCTCGTCGACGACCAGCGGCGCAATGTCGATGGCGGCTGTGCTGCCGGCATGCGCACGGTTCATTTCGACGTTGCTCACCCGGCCCAATCCTATGCCGAAGCACTCGGCCATTTCGACCTCGTTTCAGCAGCCTGAGATTTTGCGGAGCCCTTTCATGCGCGACATCAATTTCCTCACCGAGACCAACGCCAAGCCGATCTGGCACCCAATGGCGCATCCGGCCGAGATGCGGGCCAACCCGCCAAAGGTGATCATGAAGGGCGAGGGCGTGATGGTCACCGACATCGCCGGCAACACCGTGCTCGATGCCGTCGGCGGGTTGTGGAACGTCAATCTCGGCTACAGCTGCGCCCCGATCAAGAAGGCGATCGCCGACCAGCTTGGCGCGCTGCCCTATTATTCCGGTTTTCGGGGCACCTCGACCGGGCCGTCGATCGAACTCGCCTACGAACTCGCTGAATGGTTCGAGCCTGAAGGCATGGTGCGGACCTTCTTCACCTCGGGCGGCTCGGATTCGGTCGAAACGGCACTTCGGCTGGCCAGGCAATATTGGAAGATCCGCGGCCAGGCCGACCGCACCAAGTTCCTGGCGCTGAAGAAGGGCTACCACGGCACGCATTTCGGTGGCGCCTCGGTCAACGGCAACGCCAATTTCCGCCGCAACTACGAGCCGCTGCTGCCCGGCGTCTTCCACATTCCCGCGCCTTGGACCTTCCGCAACCCGTTCGATGAGACCGACCCAGTGCGGCTGGCAAAACTCTGCGCCAGGGCGCTGGAGGACGAGATCGCCTTCCAGGGCGGCGACACCATCGCCGCTTTCATCATGGAGCCGGTTCTCGGCGCCGGCGGCGTCATCGTTCCGCATGAGAGCTTCATGCCGCTGGTGCGCGAAATCTGCGACCGCCACGAGATCCTGCTGATCGCCGACGAGGTGGTGACGGGCTTCGGCCGCACCGGCGCATGGTCGGGTTCGCGTCTGTCCGGCGTGAAGCCGGACTTCATGACCATCGCCAAGGCGATCACGTCAGGTTATTTCCCGCTCGGCGCGACCTTGATCGGCGGAAAAGTCGCCGATGTCTTCGAGGCCGACAAGACCAGTTTTGGTGCGATCGGCCACGGCTATACCTATTCCGGCCACCCGGTCGGCTGCGCCGCAGGGCTGGCGGCGCTTGCCGAGACCAAGCGGCTTCGCCTGAACGAGAACGCGGCCGCGCGTGGCATCGAACTCGCGGCCGTGCTGGAGGGGCTGAAGGCCAGGCATGCGATCGTCGGCGATGTCAGGTACAAGGGGTTGATGGCGGCGCTGGAGCTGGTCTCGGACCGCACGACGAAAAAGCCGGCCGACAAGAAGACCATGGCCGTGGTTTCGGAGGCCGCCTATGAGGCCGGCGTCATGCTGCGCGTGTCGGGCAACGCCATCATCCTGTCGCCGCCGCTCATCATCACCGCCGCCGACGTGACGAAGATCGGCGAAGCGCTGGATGCCGGCCTGTCGAAGGTCTGACGATTAGCTGGACACAACGGAGTTTCAAGACGCAATGAGTCAATCGCAAGAAGCACTGGTTAGCCGGCGTTCCCGCCTGCTTGGCGCGAAATCGCAATTGTTCTACGACGAGCCCGTGCATCTGGTGCGCGGCGAAGGCGTCTGGCTCTACGATGCCGACGGCCGCAAATATCTGGACGCCTACAACAATGTCGCGCATGTCGGCCACTGCCACCCGCATGTGGGCGAGGCCTTGTGCCGGCAGGCAAGCCTGCTCAACACCCACGCGCGCTACCTGCACACCGCCATCCTCGACTATGTCGAGCGGCTGACCGCGACCTTCGATGCCAGCCTGTCGACCGCCATCCTGACCTGCACCGGCAGCGAGGCCAACGACATCGCGCTGCGCATGGCGCAGGCCGCAACCGGCCGCATGGGCATCATCGCCACCGACGCCACCTACCATGGCAACACCACGGCGGTTTCGCAGCTCAGCACCCGCATGCCGCCGGTCGGCGGCCGCGCCCGCAATGTCAGGCTGGTGCCGGCGCCCGACAGCTACCGCCATCCGGATGCGATGGCCAACGGCAAAGCCTTTGGCGACGCGGTGCGCGAAGCCATCGCCTCGCTGGAAGAGGACGGCATCGGCCTGTCCGGCATCATCCTCTGCCCGCTGCTCGCCAATGAAGGCTTTCCGACGCTACCCAGCGGCTTCTTCGACGATGCCATGCGCGCGGTGCGCGACGCCGGAGGGCTGGTCATCGCCGACGAGGTGCAGCCCGGTTTCGGCCGAACCGGCAGCCATTTCTGGGGCCACCAGCGCGCCGGCTTCGTTCCCGACATCGTCACCATGGGCAAGCCGATGGGCAACGGCCATCCGGTCGCCGCCGTGGTCACCACTGGGGAGATCCTGGCGACCTTCCGCAACGCTTTCCGTTACTTCAACACCTTTGGCGGCAATCCGGTTTCCTGCGCGGTGGCCAATGCCGTCCTCGACGTCATCGAGCAGGAAGATCTCGTCGCCAACGCACGCGATGTCGGCGCCTATGCGCTCGGTCTGCTGCGCCCGCTGGCCGAGCGCCATGAATGCATCGGCGAGGTCAGGGGCGCCGGCCTGTTCTTCGGCGCCGAACTGGTTCACGACCGCGAGACGCGCGAGCCGGCGCCCGACATTGCCGAGCAGGTCGCCAACCGCATGCGCCACCGCGGCGTGCTGATGGGCAAGACCGGCATCTACGGCAATGTGCTGAAGATCCGCCCGCCAATGCCGTTCTCGCGCGACAATGCCGACGCAATGATCGGCGTCCTCGACGAGGTGCTGGGTGAAGTCGGCGGAGTGAAGGCGTGAACGCTGTTTCCGCGCAATCCGGGCCCGAGACGGCAGCGGACGTCACGGCGCTCGCCAGGCGTGCGCTCGCCCATTGGGGTATCCGTGATTGTGAGCCGGAGCTGCTGAAATTCCGCGAGAACGCGGTCTTCCGCATCCGCTTATCCAACGGCCAGCCGGCCGCCATGCGCATTCATCGGCTTGGCTATCACACGGATGCCGCCCTGCGCTCGGAACTGCAATGGATGGGCTTTCTGCAATCGGCCGGCGTCGCCACACCCTCGCCGGTCGCCACGCCGGCCGGCGATCTGTTCGTGCTTGTCAGCGAGAACGCCTCAGTGCAACCCCGTCAAGTCGATTGCTTGAGCTGGCTGGAAGGCCGCGCCGTCGGCGCGCGAGGCGTGCCGCTGGATTTTACGCCCGAGCAGGCAAGACAGGTCTTTACCGCGATGGGGCGAACCATCGCCCACATGCACAATGTCACGTCTGCCTGGACGCCGCCCGCCGGCTTTGCCCGCCATGCCTGGGATTTCGACGGCTTCTTCGGTGCGAACCCGATTTGGGGCCGTTTCGAGACCTCGCCCTTCCTCGACGGCCCTCGTCGCGAGCTGGTTTTCCAGGCGCGGGAAAAGGCCGTGGAGGCGCTGTCGGAGCATGAACGCAGCGCCCGCAATTTCGGCATCATCCACGCCGACCTGGTGCGCGAGAATGTGCTCGTCCATGACGGCGCGATCCGCATCATCGACTTCGACGATTGCGGCCATGGCTGGCACATGTACGACCTTGCCGTCGCGCTGTACCAGAACCGCGAGGAGGCGATCTATCCGCTGATCGAGGCCGCTCTGCTCGACGGCTATCGGCAGGAGCGGGAGCTGACGGCGCGCGACATCGCCGCGCTGCCGCTGTTTTCGGCCTTGCGCGCCTTCGCCTTTCTTGGCTGGGTGCAGAGCCGCGTCGAAGGCGACATCACCAGGGATGTCGGCATGCGCATGTCGGCCATCGCGGCCGATGTGGTGATTGCCTATCTGCGTGGGGAATAGGCCGATCGACAAGAACTGGCGGGTCATCAGCCCTTCGCGAAATGGATGCTGACCGTGCCCGAACTGCCGAAATCGGCGACGATGGTGTCGCCGGGACGCGCCTCGACCGGGCGCACGAACGATCCTGACAGCACCACCTCGCCGGCCGCGATCGACATGCCGTAGCGGGCGAGCCGATCCGCCAGCCAGGCGATGCCCATCGCCGGATGGTTGAGCACGCCGGCGCCGAGCCCGGTTTCCTCGACCTCGGCGTTGCGCGAGACGATGGCGCCGATCCAGCGCATGTCGGCCTCATCAGGACGTTGCGGCCGGCCGCCGATGACAATGCCGGCATTGGCGGCATTGTCGGAAATCGTGTCGAAGAAGGTGCGTGCCTTCTTCGTCTCGGCATTGACGCGCTCGATGCGCGTATCAAGGACTTCCAGCGCCGGCGTGATGTAGTCGGTTGCGTGGAGCACGTCGGAGATGGTCACGCCGGGGCCTTTCAGCGGCGCCTTCATGACGAAGGCGATCTCGGCCTCGACGCGCGGCTGGATGAAGCGGCCGGCCGGCACCGTCGCGCCGTCATGGAAGAACATGTCGTCGAACAGCACGCCCGAATCCGGCGTGTCGATGGCAAGCGCGTACTGCATTGCCTTCGATGTCAGCCCGATCTTCCAGCCCTTCGGCTTCAGCCCGGCATCGATCTTGCGCGCCACCAGCGCCGCTTGCACGCGGTAGGCGTCCTCCATCGTCGCATCGGGAAAATCGAGGCTGAGCAGACGGATCTGGCGGCGCGACCGCTCGGCCTCGAACAGCCATGCCGCGGCGTCTTCCACTTGCTCCGGGGTCATTGCGCTGCCTCGTCGACGACACCGTTTCTGAGCACGCCGATGCCATCGGCCTCCACCTCGATCACATCGCCGGGCTTCAGCCAGATCGGCGGATCGAAGCGGGCGCCGGCACCCGTCGGCGTGCCGGTGACGATGATATCGCCCGGCACCAGCGTCGTGAAGGTCGAGATGTAGTTGATGATCTTGCGGAACGGGAAGATCATCCGGCTGGTGCGGTCCTGCTGGCGCAGCTCGCCATTGACGCGGGTGGTCAGCGCGATGTCGGCGATCTGCGCCTTGTCGGTGAACGGCACCAGCCAGGGGCCGATCGAACCCGTGCGGTCGAAATTCTTGCCTTGCGTGACGTTGAACTTGGCATGCCGTACCCAGTCGCGGATGGTGCCCTCGTTGCACAGCGACAGCGCCGCAATATGGCCGAGCGCGTCGGCTTCCGCGATGCGCCGGCCTGCCTTGCCGATGACGATGACGATTTCGCCCTCATAGTCGAGCTGGGGTGATTCCGGCGGCCGCACCAGCGGCGCGCCATGGCCGACGAATGAACGGGGAAAGCGGATGAACAGCGACGGGTTGGAGGGCGCAGCCTGGCCGTCCTTGTACTCCTCGTTGCGGTCGGGGTAGTTGACGCCGACGCAGATGATCTTTTCAGGCGAAGGTATCGGGATTTCATAGGCGATGGCGTCGAGTGGGAAGTCCGGGGCGAAGGCCTCGGCCTCTTCCGCCAGCCGCCGCAAGGCGCCGGCCTCGATCACTTCGCGCAGCGTCGGCCACTGGCCGTGGCGCGCCGACAGATCGACGACGCCCTTGCTCGTGATCGCGCCATAGCGCGCCTTGCCGTCGACGGTGAAGGTGGCGAGCCGTGCGGGGGTCATGTTGCGGCTCCGGCGATGGTGAATATGGCCGAGGATGGCGCTCTACGGCGCCCCCCTCTGTCCTGCCGGACATCTCCTCCTCTTGGGGGGAGATTGGATATCGTCTCTGCCTTCGCCAATTTCCAGCGTTGCGAGAAGGACGCGGGCCGCGAGGCCAGCCAATCTCCCCCCTTGAGGGGGGTGAGGAGTGGTCCGCGTAGCGGACGGGAAGCCAATTGCTTGGCTTTCCGAACGACGAACGCCCGAAGCGGCAGCGAAGGGCCAGGTCCGGCAGGACAGAGGGGGGCGCCAAGGAACGCTGACATCTCCAAAATCCGCTACGGCGCAATGATCGGCGATGCCGTCAAATCCGGCTGACGCACCGCAGCCCCGGCAAATACACTGCCCTCCTCGAACCAGCTTTTCGGCGCCGGCGCGCCCCACAGCGTCTGGCGCTGCGGGTCCTTGAGGTCCCATTTGATCGGCTCGAGGTCCGGATCGACCGTCTGGTAGTCCGAACAGTAGATCTCGATGCGGTGGTTGTCCGGGTCTCTGACATAGAGGAAGAAGGCATTGGAAATGCCGTGCCGGCCGGGGCCGCGTTCGATGTTCGGCAAATAGCCCGTCGTTGCCATCAGATCGAGCAGGTCGATGATGTTGAGCGGCGTCGGCACCCAGAAGGCGACGTGATGCAGGCGCGGGCCGATGCCGTTGGTGAAGGCGATGTCGTGCACGCCGCCCTTGCGGTGTGTCCACGCCGCCCACAGTCTTCCGCTGCTGGCGTCCTCGGTGTATTCGGTGACGCGGAAGCCGAGTTCGTTGTAGAAGGCGACGGACTCGTCGACATTGGGCGAGAAGCAGTTGAAGTGGTCGATGCGCAGCGGCTTGACGCCCTTGTACAGCGCGTATTTCTGGTGGATCGGCGGCAGCCGCTCCATCTCAGCGTAGAATTCGAGCGGTATGCCGTGCGGATCGCGGGTGCGGAAGGTGCGCGACTGGTAAGGTCGCTCGACCCACTCCACCGGCAGGCCTTTACCCCTAAAGAAATGCTCGGCCTTGTCGAGATCCTCGTCCGAGAAGACCTTGAAGCCGAGGTCGCGCGCTTCGGCCGTGCCCGCCTTCTTCAGCACGATGCAATGGTGCCCGCGCTCCTCCAGCGCCCTGAGATAGATGGTGTCCGACGTCTCGTCGGTGACCTGCAGGCCGAGCGTGTCGACATAGAAGGCGCGGGACTTGGCGAGGTCGGTGACGGCCAGCTCGACATGGCTGAGGCGCACGATGTTGAAGGCGGGGTAGAGATTGGGCTTGGGCAAGGGCATCTGATTTCCTCCGGTCAGCCGCCGAGTTTCTGGATCGCGTGCGCGGTCGTCGCGAAGGCTACGTTCTTCGTCTCCATGTAGAAATCGAAGGAATGGTCCCCGCCGTCGCGGCCGATGCCGGAACTCTTGACGCCGCCGAACGGTGTCGGCAAATGGCGCACATTCTCCGAGTTGACCCAGATCATGCCGGCGTCCAGCGCGTCGGTGAAGCGGAAGGCGCGGGTGACGTCGGACGTCCAGAGATAACCGGTCAGACCGTATTGGGTGTCGTTGGCCAGCGCGAGCGCTTCAGCCTCGTCCTTGAAGGGAATAGCGCTCAGCACCGGCCCGAAAATCTCCTCCTGCGCGATACGCATGCCGTTGGAGACGTTGGTGAACAGGGTCGGGCCGACATAACAGCCGCCGCCCGGCCCATCGACCTTGCCGCCGCCGACGGCGAGCGTGGCCCCCTCCGACCTGCCGATCTCGATATAGGACAGCACCTTCTTTTCATGCACCGGATGGATCAGCGGCCCGACCACCGTTTTCGGATCGAGCGGATGGCCGACGACGATGCGCTTCGCCCTCTCCGCGACTTTGGCGGTGAAGCTCTCATAGACCGAGGCTTCGACCAGCAGCCGCGACGACGAGGTGCAGCGTTCGCCATTCAGCGAATAGATCATGAATACGGCGGCGTCGGCGGCGCGTTCGAGATCGGCGTCGGCAAAGACGATCACCGGGTTCTTGCCGCCAAGCTCGAAATGCACGCGCTTCAGCGTGTCGGCGCCTTGTTTCATGATCATCGAGCCGGTACGGCTTTCGCCGACAAAGCCGATCGCTTTGATGTCGGGATGCTCGGTCAACGCCTTGCCGGCATCTTCACCCAGGCCGTTGACCAGGTTCCAGACACCCTTCGGCAGGCCGGCCTCCTCGGCGATCTCGACGAGCAGGCGGGCGGTCAGCGGCGAAAATTCAGCCGGCTTATGAACCACGGTGCAACCGGCCGCCAGCGCTGGTGCGATCTTCCAGGTCGACAGCATGAACGGTGTGTTCCACGGCGTGATGATGCCGACCGGGCCGATTGGCACCCGCGTGGTGAGGTTGACCTGGCCCGTGGTCCGCAGCGTCTCGCCGTCGCGCGCTTCGGGCGCACGGTCGGCGAAGAAGCGGAAATTCTCGGCACCCCGCAACGCCGCCTTGGCCATAAATTTCAGCGCCTGGCCGGTATCCATGCATTCGACGAAGGCGATCTCCTCGGCACGCGCCTCGATCGCGTCGGCGATTCTGTGCAGCAGCTTCTTGCGTGCCTCGCCAGGCATGGCGGCCCAGGCCGGGAAAGCCGCCTTGGCCGCCTTGGCGGCGCGGTCGATGTCGGCAGCCCCGCCGCGCGCGACGCTTGCCAGCGGCTTCAGGTCGACCGGCGACAGCGTTTCGAACGTCGTGCCGTCGAGCGCCGGCACCGCCTCGCCGCCGATCTGGTTCAACACGCCATCGCGCTTGAAGCGGGCCAGATAGGCCTCGGCCTTATTCAGATTGCCTTGCAGGTCGGACATGTCGGGTTCCGTCACTTGCCGCGCAGTCGCGGGTGGATTGCGTTTCTCTTCCAGCTGAGCACCGGGTCGATTTCCCGGATTTCGAGCGACAGGGCGAAATGCGGGGTCTCGAACAGCGTGCCAAGGTATTCGCTCACCGCCGCGAAGACAGCCTCGCCAGTCCGCTTCTTGTCGTCGGCGCTGCGGCCGGTGCCGATGCGAAACGACATGTCGAGAAAGGCGTTTTCCGGCAGCCTGTCGGCCATCGCGTAGACCTCGGCGCGAAACGCCCGCACCCGCACGGCGCCGGTTTCGAACAGCCCGGTGTCCAGCACTGTGCGCAACACCAGAGCGCACAATTCGCCCATATCGACCTTGGCATCGAGATTGGCCGAATACTCGATGGAGAAGTGAGGCACGGCGTTTCGTTCCCTGGATTATTGCCTTGTTGTAGTTAACGCGTTAATTACATGCAGCATGCGCGAAGTCAAGCCTTGCATCGGCCTTGGCGCAACGATACGGGAAGGCGGGAACGGGCCTTGGCAGGCGGATTCGGCCGAGGGAGGGCCTGTTTCGATCGCAAGCGTGGGAGGCTCTTTTCTTGCTGCCGGAAAATACCCGTCGTTCTCTGCCGATGGCGCTGCTTCATGCCCGCGAAGCGGTGATGGCGCGGTTTCGGCCGATGCTTGCCGCGCATGACGTGACCGAACAGCAATGGCGCGTGCTGCGCGTGCTGAGCGAAGCCGGCCCGGTCGAGGCGACGGAACTCGCCGACCGCGCCTCGGTTTTGCCGCCCAGCCTGACGCGCATCATCAAGGCGCTCGAGGGCCGCAAATTCATCACCCGCAACAAGGCCGAAGGCGACGGCCGCCGCGTCGTTCTAACCATTGCGCCCGCGGGTTCCGCCTTGATCGACGCCCTGTCGCCCGAGCGTCGCGTCATTTATGACGACATCGAACAGCGCTTCGGCCACGAAAAGCTCGAGCAGTTGCTCGATTTGCTGGAGACGCTGATCGATGGCGAAAGCTGATCGTTCCGGCTACCGCAGAAGTTTCGACGGTCGCTCGGGTTGACGGACCGCATACCTTGGAAAGACCGAAACACCCGATGGGGGTCAGCTAACCTCGCAACCTCACACCTTCCGGATCGAAGAACGGTATCGGCGCCACGACCGCACGCGTCAGCTGACCACCGATATCAATGTTCAATTCGGTGCCGACAGCCGTGAAGGGCAGCCGCAGATGCGCGGTGGCCAGCACCTTGCCGAGGGAATAGCCGTGGTCGCTGTAGGTGACGATGCCGGCGTCCTCGCCATCGGCCAGAACCTTGGCATCGGTCGCGGCCGGCTTGTCGCCGTCGAGGATCAGTCCGACCCATTGTTCGTCGAGGCCGGTGTCGCGGACCTTGAGAAGCGCCTCGCGGCCGACGAAATCGCCCTTGTCGAACTTGATCCAGCGGTCGAGGCCGACATGGAACGGGGTGCGGCTCTCGTCCATGTCGATGCCGTGCGCCGGGTAGGCCTTTTCCAGGCCCAGCGTGAACATCGCCAGCACGCCATAGGGTTTCAGGCCAAAGTCACGGCCGGTGCGCATCAGCGCGTCCCAGAGCGAGGCCGCCTCGTCGGCCGGCACGAACAATTCGAAGCCGAGTTCGCCGGTCACGCCGGTGCGCGAGATCAGCACCCGCGTGCCGTTGATAAGGCCCGACGTGAACGACCAGCGCTTCAGTCCATCCAGATCGGCATCCGCAATCAACGCTTTCAGCAGTTCGCGCGAGCGCGGACCCTGGATGGTCGGGAAGGCGATGGCCGCCGTGATGTCGGTGACATAGGCCTTGCGGCCCTGGGCGTGATGATGCAGCCAGGGCAGCATCTTCAGGCGGTTGACCGAGCCGGTCACCAGCATGAAGTGCTCCAGGCCCAACCGAAACACGGTGAGGTCGTCCATGATGCCGCCATCGTCGCGGCAGACCGTGGAATAGCGGACCTGGCCCGGCTTCATGGCGGCGGCATTATTGACGATGACATGGTTGACCAGCGCCTCGGCGTCCGGCCCCTTGACGTCCATCTTGCCCATCGTGCTGAGATCCTGCACGCCGACATTTTTGCGGGTGTTCAGGTGCTCGTCGGCAATGCCGGAATAAGTTTTGGCCGAGATGAAATCGCCCCCGACACGACCCATGGTCGCGCCCAGCCCGACGATGCTGCTGTAGAAAGGGGAACGCCGCTCAGCCAAGGAAGTCTCCATCATTCATTACTGTCCCGAGACCGTTTCGAAATTCGCTCTGGCGAGTCATATAATGGTGGTTTCGAGAACCGGAGCGCAGCGGACATTCAGGTCCGTGAGCACCGGAAGCGCAGAAAACGCCTTCAGATGGCCGCCAGAGTAGAGTTTCCAAACGGTCTCAGCTGCCGTAGACGTCGAAAGAAAAGTACTTGTCGTTGATTTCCTTGTACTTGCCATTGGCGCGCAGCGCGTCGATGGCTGCATTGAGCTTGTCGGCCAACTCCTTGTTGCCCTTCTGCAGCGCGATGCCGACGCCGGGGCCGTGAATGGCCGGATCGGCCGTCAGAGTGCCGAGCAGCTTGCAACAGGCGCCGTCGGGCTTCTTCAGCCATTCGGTCAGGATGATCGAGCCGTCCATCATCGCATCGAGGCGGCCGTTGGCCATGTCGGTGCGGGCGTCGTCGCCGGTGGGGTAGGCCTTGACGGTCGAGCCTGCGTATTTCTGCTCGGCGAATTTCTGATGGATGGTCGCGGTTTGCACGCCAAGCGCCTTGCCTTTCAGGTCGTCCGGCGAGGTGCCTGATATGGTCGAATCCTTCGGCACGGCGATGGCCGGCGGTGTCTGGTAGTATTTGTGGGTGAACGCGACCTTCTCGGCCCGTTCGGGCGTGATGGTGATGTTGATGATGGCGTCGAACTTGCCGGCCTGCAGCGCCGGTATGGAACCATCGAAATCCTGCACGCTGAACTCACACTCGGCCTTCATCTCGGCGCATAGCGCCTTCCCCAAGTCGATGTCGAAGCCACCCAGCATGCCGTCGGCACTGGCGTAATTGAAGGGCGGATAGGCGCCCTCGGTACCGATCCTGAGTTTTTTGTCCTGGGCGGAGGCGGCGCCCGTGGCAAGGGTGAGAGCGACGGAAGCGGCAAGCACGAAACGACCGGAAAGACGCATGTTCGAGTTCCCCGTTGAGAGCGGGAAGTCTACGGTCTTCCAGGCGTGTGGCGGAGACGGAAACGACATGCGCTGCGGCGATCGCGGCGCGGCGGGCGATCCAGGCCAGGCAATCGGTGGTGCGTTACCCGGCGCGCTGCTTGTTGGTCGCCGTCCGGTCGATGGTCAACTCCCCGGCCGAGAGGACAACGCCAAACTTTTCGGTGGCTTCCTCTGATGTGTAGTACCCCAGCGCCACGTCGCGCAGCACCAGATCCGGATCGCGCTGCAGCGGATCGCCGTAGCCGCCGCCGCCCGGCGTGCCGACGCGCACGCGGTCGCCGGCCTTGAGCGCAATGTCCTGCTCCTTCGAAAGGTGCAGCGGCACATGTTCCTCGCCATTGCGGAAGACGGTCACCATGTTGACCGCGCCGTCCTTGCCGCCGAGTGCGCCTTGGGGGCCGAAACGGCCGTGATCCATGACGAAAGAAGCACGGGCGTCACCGCGCAGGATTTCAACCTCATAGGCGAGGCCAAAACCGCCGCGATGCTTGCCTGCGCCGCCGGATCCTTCACGCAAGGCGTAGTGGCGGTAAAGCACCGGAAAGGCCTGCTCCATGATCTCGACCGGCGGTGATTTGGAAATGCCGATGGTCGAGCAGCCATTGGTCAGGCCGTCATGGCCTGAATTGCCGCCATAGCCGCCACCGGAGATCTGGTACATGACGTAGTCGCGGCCGCGCGCCGGGTCGTTGCCGCCGAGCGCGAAATTGCCACTGGAACCGGCGGGCGCCGCCGTCACCTTCTCCGGCAACGCCTGCACCATGGCCGCGAACACCGCTTCGGCGATGCGTTGCGAGACTTCGGCCGCGCAGCCCGAGACCGGGCGTGGATATCTGGCGTCGAGGAAAGTGCCTTCCGGCCGCTTGACTTCAAGCGGTTCGAACGCGCCGGCGCTGATCGGCACGTCGGGGAAAATGTGGCGCATGGCGAGATAGACCGAGGACAAAGTCGTCGCCAGCACGCTGTTCATCGGCCCGGCGCACGGCTTGGACGAGCCGGTGAAGTCGAAGGTCAGCGTGTCGCCCTGCTTCTCGACGGCGAGCGCGATGGTCAGCGGCTCGTTGACCACCCCGTCGGAATCGACAAAGGCCTTGGAGTGGTAGGTGCCGTCGGGGATGGCCGCTATGTTGGCGCGCATCTGCTCGGCCGCGCGGCGGCGCAGTTCAGCGATTGCCTCGACAACCGTTTCATCCCCGTAACGATCCAAAATTCCATTGAGCCTGTCCTGACCGATCAGCAGTGCGGCAGCCTGGGCGCGGATGTCGCCGATGCGTTGGTCGGCGACACGGATGTTGGAGCAGATGATGGCGTAGATTTCCGGATCGAGCACGCCCTTCTTGAACAGTTTTACGGGCGGCAGTCGCAGGCCTTCCTGCTCGACTGCGGTCGCGGAGGCCGAAAAACCGCCCGGCACCGAGCCGCCAATGTCTGGCCAGTGGCCGGTGTTGGACAGCCAGCAGAAGATTTTTCCCGCCCGGTAGACCGGCATGGCGAAGCGTACATCCATCAGATGGGTGCCGCCGAGATAGGGGTCGTTGACGATGTAGATGTCGCCTGGTTCCGGCGGCAGGCAACGGCCGTCGGCGATCATCTCGATCACCGTCCTGGTCGAATATTGCATGACGCCGACAAATACCGGCAGGCCCTGCGAGCCTTGCGCTATCAGCGAACCATCGACGGCCGAATAGATGCCGTCGGAGCGGTCGTTGGCCTCGGCGATCACAGGCGAGAAGGCGGCGCGCGAAAACGTCAGGTCCATCTCGTCGCAGACCTGTTGCAGGGCCGCCTGGAGGACCGAAAGCGTGATGGCGTCGAGTTTTGCCATATCAATGTCAGGCATCTCAGGCCTCGCCGATGTCGATGATGATGTTGCCGTCGGCGTCGCAGCGTGCGCGGTCGCCGGGCTCGAGCACGGTGGTGGCGTCCATCTGTTCGAGGATCGCCGGCCCTTCGATTTCAGCGTCAAGCGGCAGTTTTTCCCGTGCATATACCGGCGTGTCGTGCCAGCGCCCGCCATACCAGACCGGCCGGATTTCGCGCCTTGCCTCATCCAGCGTTGTTGCGCGCCCCGCCGGATCGATCAGCCGCGACAGATCGATCGCCGGACGCACGCCGGTCACCGACGTGTTGAGATTGACGAGGTTGGCGCGGATTTCCGGCAGTTCGACCTTGAAGCGGGCGAAATAGGCCTTTTCGAAAAGCTGCTGCAGCGTTGCGCGCTTCACCGACGAGGACGGTAGCGGCACGTTGATGATGTGGGTCTGGCCGACGAACTGCATGTCGGCGGAGTGGGTAACGCGGATCGTCTCCGGCTTCACCGCTTCCTTGCCGATCAGCTCTTCACCTTCGTTTCGGTGGCGTTCCAATACAGTATGAAGCTGTTTTTCGTCGAGCACCGCCACCGGCTGGTTGATGGTGTTGACGAAGTCATGGCGCAGGTCGGCGACGACGCAGCCGAGTGCGTTGGTGATGCCCGGACGCGCCGGCACCAGCACCTTGGGCAGGCCGAGTTCACGCGCCAGGGCCGTTGCGTGCAGCGGGCCGGCGCCGCCAAAGGCGAACAGCGCGAAATCACGAGGGTCATGGCCGCGCGACACCGAGACCATGCGGATGGCGCCGGCCATCTTCATGTTGCCGAGCCGCAGCACCGCGCCCGCCGCCTCGACGCCGGACAGGCCGGTCGCCTTGCCGATCTTGTCCTCGAAAATGCTGGTGACGCGCTCTGATGTGACGGGATTTTGGACTGCCAGCAGCTTCTTCGGCGCCAGCCGGCCGAGCACCAGATTGGCGTCGGTAATGGTTGGCTCGAGGCCGCCGCGTCCGTAGCAGATCGGGCCGGGATTGGCGCCGGCACTTTCCGGGCCGATCTGGATCAGGCCGGCCGCATCGACGCGGGCGATCGAGCCGCCGCCGGCGCCCACCGTGTGCACCGCAACCATCGGCACATGGATCGGCATCGCATACTCGATTTCGATCTCGTTCGAGACTGCCGGCTCGGCATTGCGGATCAGCGCCACGTCGGTCGAGGTGCCGCCCATGTCGTAGGTGACGAGGTTTTCGAAGCCGGCGCGTTTTCCGGTATAGGCGGCGGCGATGACGCCGGAGGCCGGGCCGGACATGACCGTCTTGGCCGATTCACGTGTGACGAAGCGGGCCGAGATCATGCCGCCATTGCCATTCATGATCAGGAAGTCGCGGGCATAGCCTTTCGCGCCCAATTCCTTGCGCAGCCGCTCGACGTAGCGCTCGAGGATCGGCTGCACGGAGGCGTTGACCGACGCGGTGACGCCGCGCTCGAATTCGCGCGCTTCCGACAGCAGCGCGTGGCCTGCCGTGATGTAGCCGTTCGGCCAGAGTTCGGCGGCGATTTCGACGGCGCGCCGCTCATGCGCCGGGTTGGCGTAGGAATGCAGGAAATGGATGACGAGGGATTCGCAACCGGCGGCGATCAGGTTCTTCACCGCCTCGCGCATTTCGGCCTCGTCGAGCGGCGTGCGTATCGCACCCGACGCCTCGACGCGCTCCGACACTTCGAGCCTGAGATTGCGCGGAATGATCGGTACGAAGCTGCCGGTCATGCCATAGGCCTGCGGCCGCGTGCGCCGGCCCAGCTCGATCACGTCGCGAAAGCCGCGCGTGGTGATCATGCCGGTTTTCGCCAACCGGCGTTCCAGCACCGCATTGGTGGTGGTGGTCGTGCCATGCACGATGAGGTCGATGCTATCGATGGCAAATCCGGTGGCGCCGAGTGCCGAAACGACACCGAAAGCCTGGTTGTCCACGGTGGTCGGCGTCTTGGCCAGATACACCCGGCCGCCGTCGCGTCCGTCGGTCAGGAGCAGATCGGTGAAGGTGCCGCCGACATCGATACCGGCGACGACATTTCCCCGGGAATTGCGCGCTTGCGCCGAAATATTCTCTTCCATCGTCGAAACCCGAAATGCGCGGACTACGGATATGCGCCAGTTTGGAAAGCTGTTTTAAGGGAGCATCTTGACGCAAATATCGTTTGTATACTAATAAATTACGGACACAAGAGCTTGCCGCTTTGCAGTGCGAACAGCCCGCCGGGATCTGAATGGTCCGGGCGTGCAAGTTTGGCGCCGGCGTCCACGGTTGGGCCAGAAGGTTGGATTTGATGAACACCACATCCGCTCTCAACACCGTCGGCGCCCGACCGC
The DNA here is from genome assembly GCF_040318635.1 of Mesorhizobium sp. M1066. Lineage (NCBI taxonomy): Bacteria > Pseudomonadati > Pseudomonadota > Alphaproteobacteria > Hyphomicrobiales > Phyllobacteriaceae > Mesorhizobium > Mesorhizobium sp. M1066. Next base: position 72,668 of record NZ_JAMYMR010000008.1, on the reverse strand, counting down.
TGCAGTTCCCGATTCCGGCCAACGTCTATGCCGAAACCGTCGTCTCGGTGAAGCACTACACCGACCGGCTGTTCTCGTTCCGCATCACCCGTCCGCAGTCGTTGCGCTTCCGCTCCGGCGAGTTCGTCATGATCGGCCTGCCCAATGCCGAGAAGCCGGTGTACCGCGCCTATTCGGTGGCAAGTCCGGCCTGGGACGAAGAGCTGGAATTCTTCTCGATCAAGGTGCCGGACGGCCCGCTGACCTCAGAGCTGCAGAAGATCCAGGTCGGAGACACCGTCATCATGCGCCAGAAGTCGACCGGCACGCTGGTGGTCGACGCGCTGACCCCGGCCAAGCGGCTGTTCATGATCTCGACCGGCACCGGCATCGCGCCTTTCGCCAGCCTGCTGCGCGACCCCGACACCTACGAGAAATTCGATCAGTTGATCCTGACCCATACCTGCCGCGACAATGCCGAGCTGACCTATGGCCAGGAACTGGTCGCGGCGCTGGAAAGCGACCCGCTGATCGGTGAACTGACCACTGGGCGCGTCACGCTCTACAATTCGACGACCCGCGAGGACTCAGCGCGCATGGGCCGCATCACCGCGCTGATCGGCTCCGGCAAGTTCTACAGCGATCTCGGCATCGACAAGCTCAGCCCGGAAACCGACCGCATCATGATCTGCGGCTCGATGCATATGCTGAAGGACGTCAAGGAACTGGCCGAAAGCCTCGGCTTCGAGGAAGGTTCGCTGAGCCACCCGGCGACCTTCGTGGTCGAGCGCGCTTTCGTCGGCTGAGCCGCACCTAACATCTCGAAGTCTGCATTTTTGACCACGCGGTCAAAAACTGCTGCTTTCGCCGCCTTTTTCGGCTATCACCTTCTGCAGGACTCGTGAAGTACGGCTTCACGGGCTATCTTCGGCACACGTCGCTGAATGAAAGGGCAGGAGATGAGCAGCACAATCCGCGAAGCCGATGTCGGCTCGTCCAAGGTGACGCCGCTGTCGGCGCGTGCCGCCGCCAACACAGCCGTACCTCTGGACCATCGCGTTGCGCGCAATCCCGGCATGAAGCTCGATCTCGGCTTCATGGAATCAGTGCGCAGCGTCAACCGCTCGGCACTGGAACGGCGCGTCGCCAGCCTGACCAAGCGGCGCTCGATCAAGGCCGACAACCAGGCCGCCTGGCTGCTAAAGGCCGTCTCCTGCATGGATCTGACGACGCTGAATTCCAACGACACCGAGGAGCGCGTGCGCCGGCTCTGCGCCAAGGCGATCAACCCGTTCCGCCGCGACATCGTCGAGGGCCTCGGCATATCAGGTGAAACCATCCGCCCGGCCGCCGTCTGCGTCTACCATCCCTTCGTTGCCACCGCCGTCGATGCGGTGCGCGGCACCGGCATCCATGTCGCCGCCGTCTCCACCGCCTTCCCGCATGGTCTGGCACCCCTGTCGACCCGCCTGCAGGAGATCGAGGCCTCGGTCCGCGACGGCGCCGACGAGATCGACGTCGTCATTCCGCGCGGCCTGGTGTTCAGCGCCAAGTGGCGGGAACTCTACAACGAGATTGTCTCGATGCGCGCCGCCTGCGGTGACGCGCATCTGAAGGTCATTCTCGGCACCGGCGACCTCGCCACGCTGCGCAACGTCATGCTGGCCTCGATGGTGGCGATGATGGCGGGCGCCGACTTCATCAAGACCTCGACCGGCAAGGAAAGCGTCAATGCGACACTGCCCGTCGGCCTCGCCATGGTGCGCGCCATCAGGGCCTATTTCGAGGAAACCGGCTATCTCATCGGCTTCAAGCCGGCCGGCGGCATATCCACGGCCAAGGCCTCACTCGACTGGCTGGTGCTGATGAAGGAAGAACTCGGCCGCCCATGGCTGGAGCCCGAGCTGTTCCGCTTCGGTGCGTCGAGCCTCTTGACCGACATCGAGCGCCAGCTCGAACACCATTTGACCGGGCACTATTCAGCCAACCATCGCCACGCGATGGCATAGGGATCGGGCTAAAGCTTTGACGTGGAGTTCCTTCGCGCCCCCGTGGGCGCGAAAGAATGCCTTCCAAGACAATTATCTGGAGCGATCCATGAACATTCTCGACCGCTACCACGCCATGGAATACGGCCCGGCGCCGGAAGCCCGCAACGAGGCCGACGCGTGGCTTGCCGCGCGCGATTTCGGCAAGGCGCTGTTCATCGGCGGCGACTGGAAAGCCGCTGCCGGCGGCAAGACCTTCGAGACCAGCGAGCCGTCTTCCGGCAAGCTGCTGGCCAAAGTATCCGACGCCAACGCCGCCGATATCGATGCGGCGGTTGCGGCAGCCACCAAGGCGTTGCCGAAGTGGTCGGCAGCCTCAGGCTATGTCAGGGCCAAGGTGCTTTATGCCATCGGCCGCGCCATGCAGCGCCACCAGCGTCTGTTCGCGGTGCTTGAGACAATCGACAACGGCAAGCCGATCCGCGAAAGCCGCGACATCGACGTGCCGCTGGCGATCCGCCATTTCATCCACCATGCCGGTTGGGCGCAGGCGCTGGACAAGGATTTCCCCGGCCATAAGGGTGTCGGCGTGGTCGGCCAGATCATCCCGTGGAACTTTCCGCTGCTGATGCTGGCCTGGAAGATCGCGCCGGCGCTCGCCGCCGGCTGCACCGTGGTGCTGAAGCCGGCCGAGTTCACGCCGCTGACCGCTATCCTGTTCGCCGAGATCTGTGAGCGCGCCGGCGTGCCGAAAGGCGTCGTCAACATCGTCCAGGGCGGGCCGGAAGCCGGCGTCGCCATCGTCAACCATTCCGGCATCCAGAAGATCGCCTTTACCGGTTCTTCCGAAGTCGGCAAGATCATCCGGAAAGCCACCGCCGGCTCGGGCAAGAAACTGTCGCTGGAACTTGGCGGCAAGTCGGCCTTCATCGTCTTCGAGGATGCCGATCTCGACAGCGCCGTCGAAGGCCTGGTCGACGGTATCTGGTTCAACCAGGGCCAGGTATGCTGCGCCGGTTCGCGACTGCTGGTCCAGGAAGGCATCGCCGACGCCCTGATCGCCAAGGTCAAGACGCGGATGAGCCGGCTGCGCGTCGGCAGCCCGCTCGACAAGAACACCGATATCGGCCCGTTGGTCGACGCCACACAGCTCGAGCGCGTCAAGGGCCTGGTCGCCGAAGGTGCCAGGCAGGGCGCCGTCTGCTGGCAGCCGGATGCGGCGCTGCCGTCTTCCGGCTACTACCATCTGCCGACGCTCGCCACAGGTGTTTCGCCGGCTAACATATTGGCGCAAGAAGAGGTGTTCGGCCCTGTTCTGGCGACCATGACCTTCCGCAATACCGAGGAAGCGATCGAGCTCGCCAACAACACGCGCTATGGCCTCGCCGCCTCGGTGTGGAGCGAGAACGTCAACCTTGCCCTGCACGTCGCGCCGCAATTGAAGGCCGGCGTGGTCTGGGTCAACGGCACCAACATGTTCGACGCCGCCTGCGGCTTCGGCGGCTACCGCGAGAGCGGTTTCGGTCGCGAAGGCGGGCGCGAGGGCATGTTCGAATATCTCGCGGCGAAACTGCCGCTCGGCCAGATCATCAAGCCGGCGACGACCTCCGCACAGCCAGTCGAGCAGGCCGACGGCTCGGCAATCGACCGCACGGCAAAGCTATTCATCGGCGGCAAGCAGGTACGGCCGGACGGCAATTATTCGCTGGCTGTCGCCACCGCCAAGGGCAAGCTGGCCGGTGAGGTTGGTCTCGGCAGCCGCAAGGATATCCGCGACGCTGTCTCCGCAGCCCGCGCCTGTAGGGGCTGGCCCGAGGCGACCGCCTATAACCGCAGTCAGGTGCTTTACTATCTGGCCGAAAATCTCTCCGGCCGCGCCGCCGAGTTTGCCGCCCGCCTCACCGAGCTGACCGGCGCCAGCGCCAAGGCCGCGCGGGAAGAAGTAGAACAGTCCATAGAGCGCCTCTTCCTCTATGCCGGCCTTGCCGACAAGTTCGAGGGCCGCGTGCACCAGCCACCGGCGCGTGCCGTGACGCTGGCGCTTCATGAACCGGTCGGCGTCGTCGGCATCGTCGCCCCCGACAGCTCGCCGCTGCTCGGCCTGATCTCGCTGGTCGCACCGGCTCTGGCCATGGGCAACACCGTGGTCGCGGTGCCGTCGGAGCGCTACCCGCTGCTGGCGACCGATCTCTACCAGGTCATCGAATATTCCGACATTCCGGCCGGCGCCATCAACATCGTCACCGGTCGCAGCGCCGAACTTGCCGGCGTGCTGGCCAAGCATGACGATGTCGACGGGCTCTGGGTGTTCGCCGATGCCGAGACCTGCGCCCAGGCCGAAGCCGAGTCCGTCGGCAACCTCAAGCGCGTCTGGAGCGGCAATGGCCGCGGCCTCGACTGGGCATCCGACGAAGCCGCCGGCGACGCCTTCCTGCGCCGCGCCGTCGAGGTCAAGAATGTCTGGGTGCCTTACGGCGATTAATGTATGTCGCCCAAAAGTGCGCAGCGGTTTTGGGGGCAACATATATAAAGGCAAAGAGCCAAAGCGCGTCGCGCGCTTTGATCTCCCCCCGGCGCTGTAGAGACCGTGTTCGGGGTTGACGCATGGACAGATGTTCTTTAACGAGAAAAAACATCTTTATCAGTGAACGATCAACGGGGCAGGCTGCACGATCATGCGCGACTGGCACATGACGCCTTGGCCAGCCGCGGGTAGACCGAACTATCCCAGTGGACGAGGAGAACAGTATGGCGGATCTGGCAGGCAAGGTCGTTGTCGTCACGGCAGCGGCGCAAGGCATCGGCAAGGCGAGCGCACTGGCCTTCGCAAAAGCTGGCGCCATCGTCTACGCCACCGACATCAACGAGGCCCTGCTGGCGGAACTCGCCAAGACGCCGGGGATCAAGACCCGCAAGCTGGACGTGCTCAACGACGAAGCCGTCAACGCCGCCTTTGCCGAGATCGGTGTCGTCGACGTGCTGTTCAACTGCGCCGGTTTCGTCCATTCGGGCTCGATCCTGGAGATGAAGGACGGCGACCTCGATTTCGCGCTGAACCTCAATGTTCGCGCCATGATCCGCACCAGCCGGGCTGTGCTGCCCGGCATGCTGGAACGCGGCGACGGATCGATCATCAACATGGCCTCGCTGGCCAGTTCGACCAAGGGCGTGCCCAACCGCTTCGTCTATGGCCTGACCAAGGCCGCCGTCATCGGCCTGACCAAGGCGATCGCCGCCGACTATGTCGGCAAGGGCATACGCTGCAACGCCATTTGCCCCGGCACGGTCGAGAGCCCGTCGCTGCAGGACCGCATGCACGCGCAAGGCGACTACGATGCCGCCCGCGCCGCCTTCATCGCCCGCCAGCCAATGGGCCGGCTCGGCACGCCGGAGGAAATCGCCGATCTCGCCGTCTATCTGGCCGGCGCCACCTACACGTCCGGGCAGGCCTACAATATCGACGGCGGCTGGTCGATCTGACTGCGGAAATCATACGCGAGCAGGACGATCTGGCCCTTTCCCGGCGTTTAACAGGGGATCGAAGAGTCTGAAAATCCCGCGCGCCGGCTATCTTGTATGGCGATCGCGCTTGTCCGTAGTCAGGTCGATGGGTACGGTCCGCCGGTTCCTTGAAGGAGCATCGCCTTGGCGGAAAGTTTGCAAAGGGCCACGAGGCCGCAATCAGGAGAAGGATTTAGATGAAACTGCTGCGCTATGGCGAGGTGGGAAGCGAACGTCCCGGCCTGCTCGATGCGGATGGAACGATCCGTGATCTCTCCGCTCACGTCACCGATATCGGCGGCAAGACGCTCGACCCGGCATCGCTGGCTGCACTGGCGAAGCTCGATCCCAAGTCGCTACCGGCGGTTTCCGGCAGCCCGCGCCTCGGCGCCTGCGTTGCCGGCACCGGCAAGTTCATCTGCATCGGCCTCAACTATTCCGACCATGCCGCCGAAACCGGCGCCACCGTGCCGCCGGAGCCGATCATTTTCATGAAGGCAAGCTCGGCCATTGTCGGGCCGGATGACGACGTGCTGATCCCGCGCGGCTCGGAGAAGACCGACTGGGAAGTCGAGCTGGCCGTGGTCATCGGCAAAACCGCCAAATATGTCAGCGAGGCCGACGCGCTCGACTATGTCGCCGGCTATAGCGTTGCCCACGACGTCTCCGAGCGCGCTTTCCAGGCCGAGCGCCAAGGCCAGTGGACCAAGGGCAAGAGCTGCGACACGTTCGGCCCGACCGGCCCATGGCTGGTGACCAAGGACGAGGTCGCCGATCCGCAGAACCTCAAAATGTGGCTGACCGTCAACGGCAAGACGATGCAGAACGGCTCGACCAAGACTATGGTCTATGGCGTCAAATATCTGGTGTCCTATCTCAGCCAGTTCATGTCGCTGCACCCCGGCGACATCATCTCCACCGGCACGCCGCCCGGCGTCGGCCTCGGCATGAAGCCGCCGGTGTTTTTGAAGGCCGGAGATGTGGTGGAATTGGGCATTGAAGGCTTGGGCCAGCAGAAGCAGACGTTCAAGGCTGACGTGTAGGCTTCTCTGTTCTCTCCTTGTGTCTCTGGAATGAGAAGAGGAAGGGGCGGTTTCGCGCCCTTCCTCTACCCCGTCGATCGGGGGAGAGGTGGCGAGCGAAGCTCGACGGAGTGGGGGCTCGACCCGCTCGTCTGTCGAAGCGACTGTACTGACACGTCAGTCCCTATCCTATGGCGGTTTTGGCTTGGGTCCAGGTCTTCCCCCACTCCGTCGCCGCTTCGCGGCGCCACCTCTCCCCCCTCCGGAGGGAGAGGAAGGAAGAGGGTGTCAAGCTACTTCAACACCTTCCCATCAGCGCCAAACCGATACGTCTTCGCCGGATCCGGCGTCGCATACAGCGTGGCACCCGGCTCGGCATCATAAACACCAAAGATCCGCACGGTGATCAGACCGGCCTTCTCGCAATCGAGATAGAGGTTGGTGTCGGCTCCGAGGTGCTCGGCGTGCACCACCGTTCCCTTCCAGGCGCCGGATTTCGGATCGACGGTCAAATGTTCCGGCCGCACGCCGATGGTCTTGGCGGTTTCGCCAAGCCTGGCGCCGTCGACGAAATTCATCTTCGGTGAGCCGATGAACCCGGCGACAAACTCATTTGCCGGCGAATTGTAGAGCTCCATCGGGCCACCGATCTGCTCGATTTTCCCTGCGTTGAGCACCACGATCTTGTCGGCCAGCGTCATCGCCTCGACCTGGTCGTGGGTGACGTAGATCATCGTTGCCTTCAGCCGGCGATGCAGCTGCGCGATCTCCAGCCTTGTGTTGACGCGCAGTGCCGCGTCGAGGTTGGACAATGGCTCGTCGAAGAGAAAAAGCTTGGGTTCGCGCACCACGGCGCGACCGATGGCGACGCGCTGGCGCTGGCCGCCGGAGAGTTCGGCCGGACGCCTTTCGAGATAGGGCTCCAGCGACAGCATCGACGAGGCGACGCCGATGCGCCGCTCGATCTCGGCCGCCGGCGTGCCGGCCTGCTTGAGGCCAAGGCCCATATTGTTCTTCACCGTCAGATGCGGGTAGAGCGCGTAGGTCTGGAACACCATGGCGATGCCGCGCTTGGCCGGCGGCGTGGCGGAAACGTCCGCGCCGTCGATGACGACGCGGCCCGAGGTCGAATCCTCCAGTCCCGCAATGACCCTGAGCAAGGTCGACTTGCCGCAGCCAGACGGCCCGACGAACACGACGAACTCGCCGTCGTTCACTTCGAGGTTGATGCCCTTCAGCACCTCGACCGGCCCAAAGGCCTTCTTCACGTTCTCGATGTTCAACGAGCCCACGGCTTCGTCCCTGTTCTAGAGTTTGACGGCAGCGCCACTGCGCACGCTCTCGTCTGCGGCGAGGCAGACGGCGAGCGATTTGACCGCGTCGTCCATGTGTTTGGTGAGATCGAGATCCTCGCGGATCGCCTTCAGCACGAAGGCCTGTTCGAGGTCGCAGAGGTCCTGATGGCCGGGTTCGCCTGCCATCGACAGCATTTCGTCGGCCTTGAGAAACTTGCCGTCCGCGCCGGTCGCCGCATTGTGCAGGCGGATGGTGGAGGTCTTGGTGTGGGTGTCGATGTCATCCGACTTCACACCTTCCTTCATGACGATCGACACGCAGCCATTGGGCGAGATCACGTCCTTCACGAAGAAGGCCGTTTCCGAAATCATCGGCCCCCAGCCGGCTTCGTACCAGCCGACCGAACCGTCATCGAACAGCACCTGCAGGTGACCGTAATTGTACATCGACGGCGCCACCTCCCCGGTCAGCCGCACGCCCATGCCGCGCACCTCGACCGGCTTCGCGTCGGTGATCTGCAGCATGACGTCGAGATAATGCACGCCGCAATCGACGATCGGCGACGTCGTCTGCATCAACTGCTTGTGCGTCTCCCAGGTATGGCCTGAGGATTGCTGGTTGAGGTTCATGCGGAAGACGTAGGGGCCGCCGAGCTTGCGCGCTTCGGCGATAAGCCTGATCCAGGACGGGTGATGGCGCAGGATGTAGCCGATCACCAGTTTTTTGCCGTTGGCCTTGGCCGCCGCCACGACGCGCCGGGCATCGGCGACCGTCGTTGCCAGCGGCTTTTCGACGAAGACATGGCAGCCGGCCTCGAACGCCTTCACCGCGTAATCGGCATGGCTGTCGGAATAGGTGGCGATGCAGGCGACATCGGGCTTTTCGTCGCGCAGGGCTTCATCGAAGGAGCGCCTGATGCCGTAACCCGACAGCCCGTCCGGCAGCGGCACGTCGGAGCGGTTGATCAGCGCTGCGATCTGAAAGCCCGGATTGGTGTGATAGGCCAGCGCATGGCTGCGGCCCATATTGCCGAGGCCGGCAACGACGACGCGAAGAGGTGTTTCAGAGTTCACTTGACGGCTCCGGACGTGATGCCGCGGATCAGCTGCCGCGAGAAGATGACGTAGAGGATCAGCACCGGCATGATCGCCAGCGACAGTGCGGCCAGGATGGCGTTCCAGTTGGTGACGAACTGGCCGAGGAAGAGCTGGGCGCCGAGCGTCACCGTCTTGGTTTCTTCCGACGGCGCCAGGATCAGCGGGAACCACAGATCGTTCCAGATCGGGATCATGGTGAAGACGGCGACGGTCGCCATCGAGGGCCTGACCAGCGGCAGCACCAGGCGGAAGAAGATTGTGTATTCCGACAGGCCGTCGATGCGGCCGGCATTCTTCAGATCGTCCGACACCTGCTTCATGAATTCCGACAGGATGAAGACGGCAAGCGGCAGGCCCTGCGCGGTGTAGACCAGGATCAGCGCCGTCAGCGTGTTGACCAGCCCGCTCGCCACCATCAATTGCAGGATGGCGACGGTGCCCAGCCGGATCGGGATCATGATGCCGAGCGCCAGATAGAGCCCCATCAGCGAGTTGCCACGGAAGCGGTATTCCGACAGTGCGAACGCTGCCATGGCGCCGAACAAGAGCACGAAGAACAGCGAGGCGACGGTGACGACGAGGCTGTTCTGGAAATAGTGGATGAAGTCGCCCTGGCCGATGACGGTCGTGTAGCCGATCAAGTCGAAGGTTTTTGGCGTCGGCGGCGTCAGCGGCGCACCGAAGATGCCGGCTCGGGACTTGAACGAGTTCATGATCACTAGGATAACCGGAAACAGCGCGATCACCGTGTAGGTCAAAAGGATCGCGTGGGCGCCGATGGTGCGGGGCACGGAACGGGTGGCGGTGCTCATTGGGAGGTCTCCTGACGAGCTGCATTTCCAAGGAATGGCGCCCAGGGACCCCCCTCTGTCCTGCCGGGCATCTCCCCCGCAAGGGGGGAGATTGGCGGCGTTGGCCTTACCGCACATCTTGCAACGCTGGAGATTGGCGAAGGTCGAAATGACATCTGATCTCCCCCCTTGCGGGGGAGATGGCCGGCAGGCCAGAGGGGGGTGTTCAAGCTCGACATCTCGCCCCTCAGAACTGGTAGCGACGCAGGCGCGTCTGGACGAGGAAGAGGTAGACGCAGACGCCGCCGAGGATGATCAGGAACATCATCGTGGCGATCGCCGCACCCATATTGGGGTCGCCGGTCTGCAACTGGAAGCCGAAGAAGGCGCGGTAGAGGAAGGTGCCGAGAATGTCGGTCGAATAGTTCGGCCCGGCGAGCGCGCCTTGCGCGGTGTAGATCAGGTCGAAGGCGTTGAAATTGCCGACGAAGGTGAGGATCGAGATGATGCCGATCGACGGCAGGATCAGCGGCAGCTTGATCTTCCAGAACTGCGACAGGCCGGTGATGCCGTCGCATTCGGCGGCCTCGATCACCTCTTCGGGGATCGACAGCAGGGCGGCATAGATCAGCATCATCGGGATGCCGACGAACTGCCACACCGAGATCAGGCTGAGTGCGGTCAGTGCATATTGCTCCTTGCCGAGCCACGGCGTGAACAGGCTTTTGAGGCCGACGATATCCATGAGATGCGGCGCCACGCCCCACAACGGGGACAAGATCAGCTTCCAGGCGAAACCGACGATGACGAAGGACAGGATGGTCGGAACGAAGATTGCGGTGCGGTAGAAGGCCGCGAATCTGAGTTTCGGGCTGGACAGAAGCGCCGCCAGCATGACGCCGATCGGGTTCTGCACGATCATGTGGATGATGAAGAACCAGGTGTTGTTCCTGAGCGCGTTCCAGAAACCCACCGACCAGTTGGGGTCGCCGAACAGGGTGCGGAAGTTTTCCAGCCCGACGAAGACCTGGTGCTGCTCGATGTTGCGGAACAGCGACAGCTGCAGCGTGCCGGCGAGCGGCAGGATCATGATCGCCGAGTAGACGAGCACCGCCGGCGCCAGGAAGATGCCGATGTGCCAGCGGAACGGTCTTTTCGGTCTGATATCTGCGGCCATGAGTTCGGTCCCCGCCGTCTCTCGGTTCCAAAGGGTGTCGATCTAGATGATGCCTCGATGCAAGGCCCGAACATCCTTGCCCGATGCGGCAAGAACAAAGGCCTGCGACTGATCAGCTAGCCTTTCCCCACAAGGGAGGGTAAGGCCGAGAGGCGGTGCCGACAATCGCATTCTGAAGACAGGGCTCTATCTGAAACCAGGATAGTCCGGAACCGGCCAGGCGTGCGCCCGGCCGGCTCCGTTGCCTGAGCTCTTACTTCGCCGGCTTGTACCAGCTGTCGAGACCGGTCTGCAGCTTCTTGGCCGCGGCTTCCGGCGTATCGGTGCCGTTGATGACGTTGGCCGATTCAACCCAGGTCTCGTTCTCGAGGTTCGGCGTGCCGCGCGACAGTATCTGGTAGGTCGAACGGATCGTCGGCTTGCACTTGGCGCGCCAGGAGACGAATTCCTGCGCCAGCGGGTCTGCCATCTTCACCGGCGAGGAGTTCAGGCTGAAGAAGCCCGGCAGCGCGTTGGCATAGATGGTGGCGAAATCCGGCGAGGCGACCCAGGACAGGAAGGTCTTGGCCGCATCGGCATTCTTCGAAGCCGCATTGAGGCCCATGCCGATATCGGTATGGTCGGAGATGTAGCAGGTGTCGCCGGCCTTCTCGACCGGCGGCGGGAAGGCGCCCATCTTGAACTGCGCCTGGGTGTTGAACAGGCCGATTTCCCACGAGCCGGCCGGGTAGATGGCGGCGCGGCCGAGCGTGAACAGGTTCTGGCTGTCCGGATAGGTCTGCGCCTCGAAGCCGTCGCCGAGATAAGGCTTCCACTTGGCCAGTTCCTCATAGGGCGCGACCCAGTCCTTGTCGGTCAGCTTCTGCTCGCCCTTGATCAGCGCCGCGCGGCCGTCCTCGCCCTTCCAGTAGTTGGGGCCAATGTTCTGGTAGCCCATGGTCGCGGCTTCCCAGAGATCCTTGGTGCCCATCGCCATCGGAATGTAGGTGCCGTCGGCCTTGATCTTGTCGAGCGCGGCGAAGAACTCGTCGCGGGTCTCCGGCACCTTGATGCCGAGCTTGTCGAAGGCGTCCTTGTTGTAGATGAAGCCGTGGATGACCGAGGCCATCGGCACGCAGAAGCTCGCCTTGCCGTCGTCGGTCTGCCAGGCGGACTTTGCCACGGGCGAGAAGTTCTCCATGCCCGGCAGCGCCGAGAGGTCGGCAAGGTTGCCCTTCTTGAACAGCTCGAGCGACTTGTCGAACGGGCGGCAGGTGATCAGGTCGCCCGCCGAGCCGGCGGCGAGCTTGGCGCCCAGCGCCGCGTCATATTCGGTCGGCGCCGACGGCGCGAACACCACCTTGATGCCCGGATTCTTGGCTTCGAAAGCCGGGATCAGCTTGTCCTTCCAGATGGCAAGGTCGTCGCCGCGCCAGCTTTCGATGTTGAGCGTTACGTCGTCGGCATAGGCAACCCCGGCCGAGCCGAGAATGCTGGTGCCCAAAAGCAGTGCCGTCAGTAGTTTCGTTGTCATGCTCAGTCTCCCTGTTGACCTTTTTCAGGTTCGGTTTTGAGAACCTTTTTCAGGTTCGGTTTTGAGAACGGAGGCAGTGCGCCCTTTGCTCCCCTCGATCGCGGAAAGGGCCGGCCGCAGCTTCTGGCCGGCCTCTTCCAGTATTTTCTGCGCCGCGTCAGCGCTGGCGGCGCCGGCGGCGAGCAGAATGGCGGTCTTGACCGCGCCGCCGCTCTTCTCGAGCAGGCGGGCCGCCTCGTCCGTGTCGCGCCCGCTGACGGCGGCGACGATGCGCGCCGCGCGGTCGCGCAGCTTGATGTTGTCGGCCATGAGATTGACCATGTAGCCGTCATGCACATGGCCGAGATGGATTGCGGTCAGCGTCGACAGCATGTTGAGCGCGATCTTCTGGGCAGTGCCGGCGCCCATGCGCGTGGAGCCGGCGATCAGCTCCGGTGGCGTTTCGAGCAGGATGGCGGTTTGTGCCCGGCGCAGCAGCGCAGAGTCCCTGTTGTTGGCGATGCCGATGGTGGCAGCGCCGCGGCGGGCGGCCTCCTCGATGGCCTTGACGGCATAGGGCGTCGTGCCGCTGGCGGAAATGGCGATCAGGCAGTCGCCCTTGCCGAGGCCGGCCTCGGCGACCGCTGCCGCAGCCTCCTCGGTATCGTCCTCCGGCCCGCCGGCGAGTGTGCGGAAAGCGTCGCCGCCGCCGGCGATCAGGATAGCGATGCGATCGCGGTGAATGCCGAAGGTGCCCGGCAGCTCCAGCGCATCGGCCAGCGCCATCAGGCCTGAGCTGCCGGCAGCGGCGTAGGCGAGCTTGCCGCCGCTCTTCAGCCTGCCGGCAATGATCTCGGCGGCCCTGGCGATGGATGGAATGGCGTGGCGCACGACCTTGGCGGCTTCGATCTGCGCATCGGCCAAATAGGAAAGGACGGTGTCCGGGGCCTGGATATCCAGCCCCTGGGCATTTTTGTGAAGCGCTTCGGTGCGCGTTTCGGCCATCCCGGTTCCTCCAATACCAGAACAATACCAAAAAAATACCACTTGTCCACACGCATTAACGAATTCGCTGGTCGGAAATCGCCGATCCGACGAAATACATAGATTTTTCAATAAAATACGGCTTAATCTTTTTGAAACGGAAATTAACCCTTGGCTATTGGTATTTTATTGGTATTATCCGCCCGGAGGAGAAATCACGTGAATTTCGTGCTCGGAATCGATGGCGGCGGCACCAGCTGCAGGGCCGCCCTGGCAACGGCGGACGGCACGGTGATCGGCCGCGCCAAAAGCGGCGCCGCCAACATCCGCACCGACCTGACCGGCGCCCGCTCGAACATCGTCGAGGCCGCGCGGCAGGCGTTCCTCGCCGCTGGGCAGGATGCGGAATTGATCCCGCAGACACCCGCAATTCTCGGCCTTGCCGGCGCCAATGTCGGCACCTACCGGCAGCAGCTCGAAGCGATCCTGCCGTTCAGCATCAGCCGCGTCGAGACCGACGCCGAGATCGCACTGGAAGGCGCTGTCGGCTCCGGTGACGGCGCCATGGCGATCCTCGGCACCGGCACCGCCTATATGGCGCGCAGACAAGGCAAATCGCGCGCCATCGGCGGCTGGGGCTTCCAGGTTGGCGACCAGGGCAGCGGCGCCCGTATCGGCCGCGACCTGCTCGAACAGACATTGCTTGCCTATGACGGCGTCCGCGAAGGTTCGCCGCTGACGCAGAGCATGCTGGCCGTGTTCCGCAACAACCCGGAGGACGTCGTCGAATTCACCACCAATGCCAAGCCGGGCGACTTCGGCGGCTTCGCACCCAAGGTGTTCGAGCATGCCGAAAAGGGCGACAGCGTCGCCAACTGGATCCTCGACAGGGTGGTCGCCGACGTCGAAGCCTCGCTCGGCGCGCTCGACCTTGCCGACGACGCGCCGCTGTGCCTGCTCGGCGGGCTGGCGCCGCTCTACGCGCCGCGCCTGTCTGCCCGCTATCGGGCGCTGCTGAAGCCGCCGCTCGACGACGCACTGGGCGGCGCGGTGCAGATGGCGGTTCGCCTTTTCGCCGGACACGCGGAGGCGGCCCGATGAGCGAGGCCGCCGACCAGATCTTCGCCACGCTCAAACATCAGGCGCAAAGCGGCGCGCCGCTTTATCTGCAGCTTCGCAAGAGCATCGAGGACGCGGTCAATCGCGGCCTGATCGGGCCGGGCGACGCGTTGCCTTCCGAGCGCGACATTGCCACCAAGGCCGATATTTCGCGGGTCACCGTGCGCAAGGCGGTGCAGGACCTCGTCAAGGGCGGCATCCTGGTGCAGCGCCACGGCTCCGGCACTTTCGTGGCGCCGCGCATGGAGCGTGTCGAACAGTCGCTGTCGCGACTGACCTCGTTCACCGAAGACATGGCGCGGCGCGGCATGGCTGTGCGTTCGGCATGGCTCGACCGCGGCCTTTACGCACCTTCGCCCGACGAGATGATGGTGCTCGGTCTGTCCTCGAGCGAACTGGTGGCGCGCGTGGCGCGCCTGCGCATCGCCAACGACACGCCGCTGGCGATCGAGCGCGCCTCGCTGTCGGCCAGCGTCTTGCCCGACCCGGCCGATATAGGTTCCTCGCTCTATGCGGCGCTGGAATTGACCGGCAACCGGCCGGTGCGCGCCGTGCAGCGCATTTCCGCCGCCAATCTCGGCGACAGCGACGCGCGCCTGCTCGAAGTGCCGCCAGGCATTGCCGGCCTGCACATCGAACGCATTTCCTATCTGGCGAGCGGCAAGGTGATCGAATTCACCCGCTCCATCTACCGGGGCGACGCCTATGATTTCGTCGCCGAACTGCGGCTGACAGGGCCGAGCGAAGAGGGCCGACCATGAGCACGACAGAGCCGACCATGTCGGCAGAAATGACCTATATGCGGCGCGAGATCGAGGAGGTCCCGCAAGCGGTCGCCCGCCTGCTCGACGGCTCCGGCGCCGTGTTGACCGAGGCCGGGCGCGGCATCCGCGAACGCGACCCGCAGTTTGTCGTCACCGTGGCGCGCGGCTCGTCCGACCATGCCGCCACCTTCATGAAATATGCCGTCGAACTGACCGCCGGCCTCGCCGTCGCATCGGTCGGCCCGTCGATCGCCTCGATCTATGGCCGCAAACTCAGGCTTGCCGGCTCGGCCTGCCTGGCGATCTCGCAGTCGGGCAAGAGCCCCGACATCGTCGCCATGGCCGAAACCGCGCGGGCGGGGGGCGCGCTGACCGTCGCCATCACCAACACCGCCGATTCGCCGCTGGCGCGCGCTTCGGACTATGCGATCGATATCCTGGCCGGCCCCGAGCGCAGCGTGGCGGCAACCAAGACCTTCATCAATTCGGCCGTCGCCGGCCTCGCTCTGATGGCGCATGCCACCGGCGACGATGCGCTGTTGGCCGCACTTGCCCGCCTGCCGGAGCATTTCGGCAAGGCGATCGCCTGCGACTGGATGAGCGTGCTGTCTGAGACGATCGAGAAGCAGAAGTCGCTGTTCATCCTCGGCCGCGGACCCTCGGCGGCGATGGCCAATGAGGCGGCGCTGAAATTCAAGGAAACCTGCGGCATGCATGCCGAGGCCTATAGTGCGGCCGAAGTCATGCATGGCCCGCTGGCGCTGATCGGCCCCGACTTTCCGGTGCTGGCGCTGGCCGCGCGCGATGCGTCCGAACCGTCGATCGCCGAGGCCGCCGACAGCCTGGCGGCCAAGGGCGCGCCGGTGTTCGTCACCTCCGCACTAGCCCAGCGCGCCGTGCGCCTGCCGCACGTCGCCACCGGCCATCCGCTGACCGATCCGCTGACGCTGATCGTCTCCTTCTACATGTTCGTCGAGGCCTTTGCCCGCCATCGCGGTCTCGACCCGGACACGCCGCGCAATCTTCGCAAGGTGACGGAGACAGTATGAGCGATCGCTTTGCCCTGACTGGCGCCCGGATTTTCGATGGAGACGACTGGCATGAAGGCCACGCACTTGTCGTGCGCGACGGTCTCGTCGAGGCCATTTTGCCCGCCGGCGCCATCCCCTCGGATATCCGCGTCGTCGACACCGGCAGCGGCGTGCTGGCGCCGGGCTTCGTCGACCTGCAGGTCAATGGCGGTGGCGGCGTCATGCTCAATGACCACCCCGATGTCGCTTCGATCGAGACCATCTGCCGCGCACATGCGCCCTTCGGCACGACGGCGCTGCTGCCGACGCTGATCACCGACACATCAGACATCACCGCCGCCGCTGTCGCCGCCGGCGAGGCAGCGGCGCGCCAAAAGGTGCCTGGATTTCTCGGGCTGCATCTCGAAGGCCCGCATCTGTCGGTCGCCCGCAAGGGTGCACATGATCCGGCACTGATCCGGCCGATGACGGATGCAGATCAGGCGATGCTGATCGCCGCGCGGCAGAAACTACCGGTGCTGCTCACCACCATTGCCCCGGAATCCGTCGAGCCGGCGCGCGTCGCGGCACTCGCCAAGGCCGGCATCATCGTCAGCCTTGGCCATTCCGATACCGGCTATGCCACCGCCAGCGCTTTTGCCGCGGGCGGCGCCTCGATGGTCACCCATCTGTTCAATGCGATGAGCCAGATCGGCAACCGCGAGCCCGGACTGGTCGGCGCGGCCATCGACATCGGCACCTTGTCGGCCGGTCTCATCGCCGACGGCATCCATGTCGATCCGGCCACGATCAAGATCGCGCTGCGCGCCAAGCAAGGTCCCGGCAAAATCGTGCTGGTCACCGACGCCATGGCGACAATCGGCACCGACATGACGTCGTTCACGCTCAACGGCCGCACCATCTATCGAAGGGATGGCAGCCTGAGGCTCGCCGACGGAACGCTGGCGGGCGCCGATCTCGATATGATCTCGGCCGTTCGTTTCATCCACCGCGTCGTCGGGGTCGAGCTTTCCGAGGCCTTGCGCATGGCTTCGCTCTATCCGGCGCAAGCAATCGGTCAGTCGCACCGGCTTGGCCGATTCGCCAACGGCACGGCTGCGGATATTGTCGCGCTGTCGGACGATCTCGACACGAAGGGCGTCTGGATCGGCGGCGAAAAGGTTTTTGCGGCCGGCTCCGACACTGTGCGTTGATATCAGGTCAAGTCGGCTGACGTCATGAAACCTTTTGATTTTGAGGTCGTTGTCGGACGTATGTCCGAGGCGAAACCCAAATTGAAACAGGCCGACGGCATCAAACCGCGCGGTGCCTTGAAGCCGCGACAGCAAGCGCCGCGTGACCAGAGGCCACGCCACGAGGAGCTGCGCGAAAAAAAGCCGTCGACCGCCGAAGCTGCCCCCGAGGTCGACGGCCAGCCGGGACCGCCGCCGGAGGCTGTCGAGCCCGATCCGCAGCTGACGCCGGAAGAGGCCGAGCAGGCGCGCAGAAAATACCTGCTACGGCGTTTCTGGATCAGCGGGCGCGGCTACTGGGCCCGGCGCGGCGACGGGCTTGCCTGGCCGCTCACGATCGGGCTGTTGATCCTGATCTGCGTCAATGTCGGCTTTCAATACGGGATCAACGTCTGGAACCGCGCGTTCTTCGACGCCATCGAGCAACGCAACGTCCACACCGTCTATGTGCTCAGCGCCATATTCCTGCCGCTCGTGGCTGGAAACGCGGGCCTTGTGGTCGCGCAGGTCTATCTGCGCATGACAATCCAGCGCCGCTGGCGTTCCTGGCTGACCACCGCCGTCATCGCGCGCTGGCTCGCCAATGGCCGCTACTATCAGTTGAACCTCGTCGCCGGAGACCACTCCAATCCCGAAGCCCGCCTCACGGAGGATCTGCGGATCGCCACCGAGTCACCCGTCGATTTCGTCTCCGGCGTCCTCAACGCGTTCCTGTCGGCCTCGACCTTCATCGTGGTGCTGTGGACGATCGGCGGCGCGCTCACTTTGCCGATCGGCGGCGAAAGTCTGACCATTCCGGGCTTCCTCGTCATCACCGCGGTCATCTATGCTGCCATCACCTCCACGTCGATGGTGGTCATCGGCCGCCATTTCGTCCGGCTCTCCGAGCAGAAGAACCAGGCGGAAGCCGAATTCCGCTATACGCTGACGCGCGTGCGCGAAAACGGCGAGAGCATCGCATTGCTCGGCGGCGAGGAGGAGGAGCGCAGCGGCATCGACAGGAATTTCGGCCATGTGCTCCGGCAATGGGCGCTGCTGACGGGCCAGCACATGCGCACGGCGCTGGTGTCGCAGGGGTCGAGCCTGTTTGCACCGGTCGTGCCGGTCCTGCTTTGCGCACCGAAATTCCTCGAAGGCTCGATGTCGCTCGGACAGGTGATGCAGGCTGCCTCCGCCTTCGCCATCGTGCAAGGCGCGTTCGGATGGCTGGTCGACAACTATCCGCGTCTTGCCGACTGGAACGCCTCGGCGCGGCGCATCGCCTCGCTGATGATGTCGCTCGACGGGCTCGAGCGTGCGGAGCAGAGCGACGCGCTTGGACGCATCCAGCACGGCGAAACCGAAGACGGTGCGATGCTCAGCCTCGACGATCTCTCCGTCACGCTCGACGACGGCACCTCCGTGGTCAAGGAAACCGAGGTTGCGATCGAACCGGGTGAGCGCGTGCTGGTGGCTGGCGAATCCGGCTCGGGAAAGTCGACGCTGGTGCGGGCGGTTGCTGGCCTGTGGCCATGGGGCGGCGGCAGCGTCAATTTCCACGCCGACAGGCGACTGTTCATGCTGCCGCAACGCCCCTACATCCCCTCGGGCACGCTTCGCCGCGCGGTCGCCTATCCCGCAGCGGCGGACAAGTGGACGATCAAACAGATCAAGGCCGCCCTGGACAAGGTCGGCCTTGCCTATCTTGCCGAAAGGATCAAGGAAGAAGCGCCATCGGACCAGACGCTGTCAGGCGGCGAAAAGCAGCGTCTTGCCTTCGCGCGCCTGCTGCTGCACCGCCCCGACATCGTCGTGCTGGATGAAGCAACCTCGGCGCTCGACGAGAAGAGCCAGGAAACCATGATGGCGACGGTGATCCGTGAATTGCCTGATGTCACCATCATCAGCGTGGCGCACCGGGCCGAGCTGGAAGCCTTCCACAGCCGCAAGATCACCCTGGAACGGCGCGAGGGCGGCGCCAAGCTTGTCAGCGACATCAACCTCGTCCCACGCAAGCGCAACCTGCTGAAGCGCGCGTTGTGGGGCTCCGGCAGTCGGGTCGAAAGGCCGCGCAAGGAGTAGGCGCCCCTGCCCCAGGCACCGCGCAACTATGATGCGTATATGTCCTTGTAGGTGTCGCGCAGCAGGTTCTTCTGTACCTTGCCCATGGTGTTGCGCGGCAGCTCATCGACGAAGATCACCCGTTTCGGGTGCTTGTATTTCGCCACCCGTCCGGCGATGGCGCCGAGAATTTCGGCACCGGTGATCCGCGATGACGGCGCCCGTACGACGACAGCGGTGACGCCCTCGCCGAAATCCGGATGGGCAACGCCGATGACGGCGCTTTCACTAACCCCGTCGAGCGCGTCGATCTCGCTTTCGAGCTCCTTCGGATAGATGTTGTAGCCGCCTGATATGATCAGGTCCTTGCCGCGGCCGACAATGTGGACGTAGCCGTCGGCGTCGACCATACCGAGATCGCCGGTGATGAAGAAGCCGTCGGGGCGGAATTCCGTCTTGGTCTTCTCCGGCATGCGCCAATAGCCGCCAAAGACGTTTGGGCCCTTGACCTCGATCATGCCGACCTCGCTTTGCGCAAGTGCTGCCCCGCTGTCGGGATCGGCGATGCGAAGCGTGACGCCGGGCAAGGGGAAACCGACCGTGCCGGCGCGCCGCTCGCCCTCATAGGGGTTCGAGGTGTTCATGTTGGTCTCGGTCATGCCGTAGCGTTCGAGGATCGCGTGGCCGGTGCGCTCGCGCCAGGCCTTGTGTGTCTCGGCCAGCAGCGGCGCCGACCCGGAAATGAACACACGGATGTTTTTTGCCGCCTCATGGTCCAGCCCATCCTGCTGCAGCAGGCGCACGTAGAAGGTCGGCACGCCCATCAGGGCCGTGGCACGCGGCATCAGCGAGACGATGCGGGCCGGATCGAACTTCTGCTCGAACAGCATCGAGGCGCCGGCCATCAGGATGACGTTGATGGCGACGAACAGGCCGTGCGTGTGGAAGATCGGCAGCGCGTGGATCAGCACGTCGTCCCCGGTGAAGCGCCAGTGCTCGACCAGCACGCGCGCGTTGGAGGCGAGGTTGTCGTGGCTGAGCATGGCGCCTTTCGAACGGCCGGTGGTTCCCGACGTGTAGAGGATTGCCGCGAGGTCATCCCGCCCGCGCGCCACGTCACGAAAATCCGTCGGCAGCCGCGAGGCCTGATCAGTCAGAGATCCCCGGCCTTCGCGGCCGAGCGTGACGGTGACGGCGCCCGTCCTTTCCGCCAGCGCGCCGATGTCGGCCGCTCTTGCCGGGTCGCAGACGACCAGGCGTGGTTCCGCGTCGCCGAAGAAATACTCCAGCTCGGCCAATGTGTAGGCGGTGTTGAGCGGCAGGAAGACGGCGCCGGCGCGCAGGCAGGCGAGATAGAGCAGGACCGCTTCCGGGCTCTTCTCGACCTGCACGGCAACGCGGTCACCGGGTTCGACATCCAGTTGCAAGAGCGCATGCGCAAGCTGCGCCGAGCGGGCCAGCATATCGCCATAGGTGAGCGAGCGGCCATCATCGGTTTCCATCAGCAAGCGCGCTGGCGACGGCATCCGGGACCGGAACGCATCGAACAGATGATTGCTCATGAAGACTTCCCTGGGTGCGGCGGCGCTGGGGCATGCGCCTGTCGCGGCATGCCTTGGCGGCGAGAGTTCGCGGTTCTTGGCCGCGCCGTCAAGTCCGCCGGCAGCGGTTCACGCCAGCCGCGCCGACGCAGGTCGAGCGCAAGAGACCCACCAGGAAACGACTGCTATCGCCGAGCGCGTTTGCCGGCGAGTTCCTTCGTTTCGTCGTCCTGCTCGAAGCGTTTCATGCACATGGCGGCAGTCAACCGGTAGTGGTTGAGCAGTGCCTCGACGGCACCGTCGGCATTGCCGTCCAGGGCACATTCGGCGATCAGGCGATGCTCGCCGAAATCATCGCGCTGGACGCCTTCGCCATCATTGGCCATTTGCCGGTAGCGATAGGCGTGATCGGAGAGCTGGTCGCAAAACCCCACCAGCCATTGCGACCGGCAGGCCGAAATCAGCACCCTGTGAAAGATGCGATGCAGCCTCTCCCAATCGGGATTGAGCGAGACGAGGTTCTGCGGCGAAAAACGTGACGCACGGCCCAGGCGATGCAGCGCCAGCACGAGTTGTTCTTCCCATTCGGCGGTGCGGTGGGCGATGGATTCGCGAAGCGCCCGCTCCTCGAGCCAGCAGCGGGTGCGCGTCAGCTCTTCGAGTTCCGACGCACTGACCGGCATGATGAAGAAGCCGCGCTGGTCGTGCCGGCCGAGAAGTCCTTCCGAGGCGAGGCGATTGAGAGCCTCGCGGACAGGTGAGGCGCCGGCCCCATATTTGGAGACAACCCATTCGACCCGCAGTTTGCTCTCGGTTTCAAGGACACCGCCGAGAAGATCGTCCCGCAATTGCTGATAGACCGTACTGGCAAGCGTGCTCTTCGGTCCCGCAGCGTCGTCGTTCAGATTGGCAGCTCCGTATGTCATAGCGACTCCTTGTCCCGAGGACTTGTCCTGGGCGATTCGAGTCCGAAAGCATTCGCCTTCTCGTACTTGTACCATACAGTGCGAGCATTCGCCTGCTCAAGCAGAAGATCACGTTATTGTACTTTAGCACAAAGGAATATGTGGCATTCCGGAGTTCAATGCTGTAATTCCGCGCATTTTCACAACCTGTGGAAACTTAACATGTTTTGTATGCACGCAGGAGAATCTGTCTTTCTGTTCTTTTGTATGCGCGCGAAATCAACTGTCTGCTTTGGCCATAGACCGGCGGACCTGAGACCGAATCAGGCAACCGCTCAGCCCGATGCCGTTGCGCATCAGATCTTCACAAGCCCCGCCCGGGACCAGAACCTTAGCCGGCATGTCGGGCTGAAGGCGGGAACAGCGCTGGTCAGCCGGCTGCGTTGTCGGCTGCCGCCCTGATCGCCTGGATGTTCTGACGATAAGCCTCGACGCTGCCGCCCTTGAAGATGGCGGCGCCCGCCACCAGCACGTCGGCGCCGGCAGCGGTGACCAGCGGCGCAGTTTCGGCTGAAACACCGCCGTCGATTTCGATGCGGATCGGCCGGCCGCCGATCAGGGCCTTGACCCGCTTCACCTTGTCGACAACCGCCGGGATGAAGGCCTGGCCGCCGAAGCCCGGATTGACGGTCATGATCAGGATCAGGTCGAGCCGGTCGAGCACATATTCGACCGCGCTTTCCGGCGTCGCCGGATTGAGCGACACACCGGCCTTCTTGCCAAGGTTTCTGATGGTCTGCAGCGAGCGGTCGAGATGCGGGCCGGCCTCGGCATGCACGGTCAAACCGTCGCAGCCGGCCTCGGCGAAAGCGGCCAGATAGGGGTCGGCCGGGGCAATCATCAGATGGCAGTCGAAGAAGGCCTTGGTGCGGTTGCGGATCGCCTTGATCACCGGCGGCCCAAAGGTGATGTTGGGCACGAAGTGCCCGTCCATCACATCGAGATGGATCCAGTCGGCGCCGGCCGCCGCCACGGCTTCGACCTCATCACCGAGCTTCGAAAAGTCCGACGCCAGCACCGATGGTGCAATCAGGGTCTTTCTGCTCATGGATGCGGCCTTTCCGAGCGGCCTTTTCGTCCGGCCACCCTATCGACTGCCTAATGCGCCACAGCCGACTTGTCGAGGGTGCAGGCGCGGTCGGCGCGCAGGCTGGGGTGCGTGCCGTTATCCGCGATCATGGTGCGGCCAATACCCGCTTGCTTCGGAGCCATAAGAAAAACCCGCCGGATTGCTCCGGCGGGTTTCTGGTCTCGTGTCGAGCAGGTGGTTATTGCTGCTGGAGCTTCAGGATTCTGTCTTGAACCGGATCCTGCTGCTGTTCGACCTGCGGCCTGCGCCGTGGCAGTACCTGCTGCAGCAGCAGGCCGGGGTTGAGCTCCAGCGACGGTTGTCCGCGGACCGGCCGGCAGTTCGGATAGCGTCCGATCGTGCCTTCCGGGCAGCGCCGCCTGATGATCGGTTGGCACTGGCCATTGATCATCTGCGAGCCCGGTGCGCATTCCACCTCCTGCCTGCGGCATGCGCCGTTGATCACCTCGGTCCCACGCGGGCAGACACACTCGCCGCGCTTGTTGTGGACCTGGCCGCGTATGTCGCATTGCTCCTGCGTCGGCTGCTTGCGCCGGCAGGCATTGCCCCGCACCTCGGTACCCCTCGGGCAGACACAAATGCCGTTGGCGTCGTGGACCTGACCACGGATCGTGCACTGCTCAGGCTTTGGCCGGATCGGACGGCAGGCGCCGTTTCTGACCTCGGTACCCCTTGGGCAGACACAATCGCCATCCGCGTCGTGGATCTGACCACGGATGATGCACTGCTCAGGCTTCGGCTGGATCGGGCGGCAGGCACCATTGCGCACCTCGGTCCCTCTCGGGCAGACGCAGTCTCCATCGGCGTCGTGAACCTGACCACGGATCGTGCACTGCTCAGGCTTTGGCTGGATCGGGCGGCAGGCATTGCCCCTGATCTCGGTTCCCCTGGGGCAGACGCAATCGCCATCCGCATTGTGGACCTGGCCACGGATGGCGCACTGCTCGGGCTTGTCGGTCCTGACACATCTGCCGTTCTCGAGCCCGGTTCCGCGTGGGCAGACGCAACGTCCGTCCGCGGTGCGGATCTGGCCTTCGAGCAGCACACAGCGCTTCGGCTGTTCCGGCTTCGGCACGATACCACCGCCCGGCGAGCACTGGCCGTTGCGGTAGGTGGTGCCTTCCGGGCAAACGCAGCGGCCGGCATCGTTCATGACGAAGCCTTGCGAGCATTCCTTCTTCGTCTCCTGGCTAATGGTGAAGGGATGGCAGGCATAGGCCTTGCCGCGATCGCCCTGCACATTGGTCTGATCGCCGCCGAGCACCTCGCCACCGCCTTGCACCCGTGTGTCGGGAGAGAGCACGCCGACGCAGTTCTGGCCGCTGACATTGCCCTGCAGATTGGCCAGGCGACCGTCGTCGGGAATGACCACGGTGACATGGTGCACCTGGCTTTCGCCGGCGCCGAGCGTCAGGTTGGCAATGCAGGACGCAGGCAAGGTTGCCGGTTCCGGCGAGCAGCCGAAGGGCGGATCGATCGACGTGATCTCAACGCCTTCCAGCCTGCCGAGACCGTCCACGCCGATCGCATCGCCGATGCGTACCGGCCCGGAGAAGGCGGTCGCTCCGTCATTGGTGATGGTGATCTCGAACGAGCAGGGTTGGCCGAGCCGGCATTCGCGGTCGCCGGTCTTTTCGACACGGATGGTCGAAGAACCGCCGCCCTTGGCGCAGGCCTGGCCAAAGGGATAGACGACGTCGTCGCCCGGCGCCGGACCATACGAACCGCGCGCGCAGTTCTCGAACGCCCCATTGGCCGAGACCGTCACGTCGAAGTGGCGGCTGGTTCCAGGTACCATGACGGCACCGGGAATCTGGCATGACAGCGCATTGGCCGGAACCGGTCCGCACGCCCACTCAGCGCCGTCAGGGGTGACGGTCTGGATCTGGACAGGCGCGCCGCCGGCCACCAGCGTGGCGGCATCGTTGACCCGCACCGGGCCGGGGGGGGCAGCGGTGCCAAGGCTGATGACGGTGATGCGGCAAGAGATGGCCGCAGCGCCGGCGAGCGAGCCGTTGCACACCTTGGTGATGCGCAAGGTCGGCTTGCCGCCATTGGGATGACGGAAGCGTTCCTTTGCGCAGGCCTTGTTGTTGGTGAGATCGTTTTCACCGGGGATGGGCTTCACCGTCGCGCAATTCTCGACAGTGTCCGACTGGTAGCCGGCCGGCATGACCGCCTTGACGACGATCGGCGTCGAGCCGCCCGGAGGCAGCGAGATGCCCGCATTGTCGCAGCGGAACAGCCCGGGGCCGGTTGGTGCGCAGGTCCATGGCGGGCTCGGGCCGAAGGTCGAGGAGGCTGGCGCGCCGGCCGGATAGCTGTCTATCACGGTCAGCGGCCCGTTATAGGTCGACGTGCCGTTATTGATGATGTCGATCACAAAATAGCAGATGCCGTCGGCCGTGCAGACCGGGACGCGGGCACGCTTCTTCAGGATCAGGTCGACCTTCTTTTCGACCGGCGGCCGGCAGTCGCGGTCACGGTCGCCACGTCGGCAGACCGGGATCGAGGCACAGCCGCGATCGTTCGACTGGCTGCCGAACAGTGGCTTGCCGCTGGCCCCGTAATTATAGGTGGCGCAGTTGCGCAAGACGCTGCCTTGCCAGCCTCCGGCCGGCTTGAAGCCGAGCTTGAGATCGACGGAGGCTCCCGGATTGAGCGTGGTCACCGGATAGGTGCAAATCATCGGGGTGGTGCCGGGTACGCATACCCAGGGCGGATTGGGCCCTGAATCGAGCGTCGATCCGGCCGGCAGCGTCACCTCGTCGAGCACGATCTTGCCGTGGTAGGCACCGGTGCCGACATTGGTGACCCTGATGGTGAAGCCGCAGCCGCCGCCCATCGTGCAACGCGTCACGTCGGCGCGTTTCTCGACCTTGAGGTCGGGCTCCTTGTCCTTGGGCGGGCACCTCTGGTCACGCGGGATGACGATGTCGATGGTCTGCGTGCAGCAAAGGCCCCAGCCTTCCTTCGGACCGGCATAGGTTTCGATGCCGGTGACGATGAGGTGGATGACGTCGCCGGGCGATGCACCGACGATCTTCCAGTTGAGGACACCGCCGCCCGCCGGCACCAGTTGCGTGTCGGGGACGATGGTGATGCCGGGCGTGGTTGTCGACACCTGCACCCACTTGCCGCCCATCTCCGGGCCGACCGGCATGTGGTAGATGAAGGCACCGCCGCCGGGCACGCAGTCGACGGTGCCGCGCTCCACCTTGAAGCATTCCTTGCCGGGAGGTAGTGGCGGCGGGTTGCACTTGGTGACGTCGATCTTGATCGAGGTCTTCACGCCGGTCTTGAAGTCGCCGTCGTCGGGCTTGATGGGATCCTGCGACGGGATGATGGTCCCGGTGCCCGGTCCGGCGGTCACCTTGATCATCCCCTGGTTGTCGACGATCGTCGGCGCGGGAAATGCCGCATGATCGATCTTGGCCGTGATCTTGAAGTTGATGACGCGCTCGTTGGGAGCGCCGGCGCCGTCGAGATCGGAAGTGGAGATGCGGAAGTCTGAAACAACAGCGGTATCGTTGGGACCCGCCGAGGTGCTGATCGTCGCGCCCGGCAGTGGTCCGCCGGATGAATCCGTGCCGTCGCCGGACACATTGACGTTGACGATCTCAAGGCCGTGCGGAAGCTGGTCCTTAAAGTCGACCCGGACCTTCTTCAGCCTGGCCTCAAGGCTTGGGTCGGCAAGACCCTGCGGATCGCCGCGCAGGCCGAAGCTCAGCGAATAGACGACGTAGTCGCAGCCTCGTTGAGTGCCTTTCTTGGTGAAGAAGGGCACGACCCGGTCGGGCCTCGGAGTGATGACGCGCGAACTGTCGAGATCGAGCTTCAGCTCCGAGGTGATCGGGGCAGCGCCTTCCGCAAAGCCTTGCACCGGGGTTAGCATGGCGACCGCGATACCGGCCGCCATCAGCCAGCGCGCGCTGCGCCTGGCGTATGACAGGGGTTTCATGATCGTCTCCATGACGGTTTCTTGAGTGTTGGTTGCGAACGGGGAGAGTGCGAGATTTTTCATCTTCCCCTCCTCAACGTTCGCAGCTGACGGCTGGGGTTCGGAGCGGCAAGATCATCTTGCAGCAAGGGTAGTAGCCGCCCTTGTCCTTGTCGGACTTCCTGTAGAAGCAAAGTCCAACATCCACTCTGTCGCCCGGATAGTGGCCGGTAATGTCGATCGTGTAAGGCTGGCCGGGCGCATGCGACTGGGATGACGTCACCCCGACGCCTGGCGTCCTGGACCTTGTCTCGGTCGAAGGCTGCGCCTTGATCGAATCGCCGCCGAAGCCAGCATGATCATGGAGATAGAGATCGGCCTGGAGGCCGCGAGGCGTGCAGTAGTACCTGATATCCTCGACATCGATGCACGGAGGCAGGTTACCGGGCGGTGGGAAGTCCGGCGGGTAGAAGGGGGGCAGGTAGCCGCCCGGGATTTCTTCATAATAGCCGGCGCGGCCCTCGCAAGGATGCCAGACGGCAACGTCGCCGACATGACCCTCGACCTCCGGGTCCTCGAAATAGCCGTCGAAGTCGACGAACCAGGAGCCGAAGGGCGGCACATTGGCCGGCTTGACCAGCTCTTTCGGCGTGATCTGCACGCCGTGCACGGCCAGCGGCCCGCCGGCGGCGAGCTGCTCGGCGAGAGCCGGATCGTCGCGCAGCTTGTCGCCGGTGTTGACCAGCGTCTGCGTGCAGATCGAGGTGTCGAGATTGCCGTCGGAATCATAGCCATACTGCAGGTCGAGACCGCCGGCCGACTGCCGGTTGCCCTGCGGGAAGCCGACCGCATATTCCTGCGGCACTTCGACCCAGACCGATTCCGTTTCCGGATCGTCCGGGTTCTCGCGCCAATAACGGATGACCTCGCCCTTGCCGGAATCGGCGAACTGGCTGTAATCGTAGCGGTTCTCGACCGGGCCGCGCTGGGCCAGATACATGAAGCCGCTGTTGTCGAAGGCGATGTCGGTGACTGCGTAGTCCTTGTCGGCCTTGACCGTCAGTTCCCAGCGCGGGTCGCCGGCAAAACTGCCGTCGCGGGCAATGCCCACCGACCAGATTTCAGACTTTTCACCGACCGAATAATAAAGCCGGCCGCCATGATAGGAAACGCCCCAGACGCGGCGTTCGTCCTGCGTGTAGCCCCAGCTGTCGGGGTCTTCGCTGTCGAAGGCCGCGCCCTTTATGTCCATCACCGAACTATCGTCGGCGACTGGAGCAAGTCCATGCGCGGGACGCC
This sequence comes from Mesorhizobium sp. M1066, assembly GCF_040318635.1. Lineage (NCBI taxonomy): Bacteria > Pseudomonadati > Pseudomonadota > Alphaproteobacteria > Hyphomicrobiales > Phyllobacteriaceae > Mesorhizobium > Mesorhizobium sp. M1066. The sequence goes on along the minus strand of NZ_JAMYMR010000008.1, from coordinate 44,320 downwards.
CGGCAACGCCGTGGTCGAAACTGTCGATCAGCGCGCCTTCGGCGTCGATGCGATGGACCAGGCCGGTATCGAGGTCGGAAGCGAAGAACTGACGGTGAGCGGCGTCGAAGGTGAGATTGCCGATGCCGGGACCGCTGTTGGTGTCGATGTCGGCGAACTTGGAGACCTGGCCGGTGATGCCGTCGATCTTCCAGACGGTGCCCGGCCCGCCACCGTTTTCGGTGCCGAACTGGCCGTCCATGAAGGTGGCGCCGGCCGCGCCGCGGCGCTGCCGCTCGGGGCGGCCGTCATCATCGGCGTCCGGGGTGACGATACGGATGCCGTGCAGCGAGGTGGCGCCGGCATAGAGATCGGGAATGCCCGAGGGAACGCCGTCGCGCACGCCGTCATCGTAGGTGACGCCGAACACCTGGCCGACCTGCTCCGCCGTCACCTCGAAGGGCGGCGGCGTGTTGACCAGTTGCCCGGAGGCCGGGCCGCCCAGATGCGAGACGTCGAACACGCGCAAGGTGGCGCGCGTGGTGTCGATGAAGGTTTCGTCGACCGGATCGACGCCGGGCGGCAGGCCCCCTTTTTCGGAATCAGGGGGGTCGAAATTGGGAATGACGGTGCCGGAAAACCCGGTCACCGCCATCGAACCGGGATAGATGATCCGGGTTTCCTGCGCCTGCGCGGCGCCCAGCCACAGGCCGAGTGCCAGCAACCCGCCTGGATGCACAGCGCGGCGCAAACCGCCAGCAAGAGACGACACGAACGAGCCACGGATGCGAGACATGACACTACCCCCCGTAGTCGACGGGAGAACGTCGGGTCTGGCCGCGCAAATCAGGGCAAGGCGCGGCGGTCCGGCTCGTTCTTCCCTGATCGAATTGTCTGCTTTCCTCAAAATCACGATACGCCTGCTCTTACGCAGGGTCAACGGAATCAGCGGAAAGCCCAGCGCATCGACCTCGTCCCGAAGGCGGTGGTCGCGCCGAGCTCCTGTTGTTCCCGGAGACCGCAGAGCCTCTGGGTTATTGGTCATGGGGGCTTCCTTTCCGGGCCGCACCATGCGGCACCTGGAGATCAGTCGCGGGCGGAAGTGGAAAGGTTCATGGAAGCCTTGCGCAGAATGCTTGCGCGCGATGCCGCCTGTTCTTATATACGCGCCAAGCCGTTCGGCGCCGGAATGCCGGTTGCCGGAACGGGATTTCTTGTGAACAGGGGCTTTCGTCGGAACGCCTGTACGGGTCCTGAGAGCCTGCTTAGCGGAGAGACTAGAAAAATGGCAAAAGTAATCGGTATCGATCTCGGCACCACCAACTCCTGCATCGCCATCATGGATGGCAAGGAACCGAAGGTAATCGAGAATGCGGAAGGCGCGCGCACGACGCCTTCCATCGTCGCCATCTCGGGCGATGATGAACGTCTGGTCGGCCAGCCGGCCAAGCGCCAGGCGGTCACCAATCCTGAAAACACCATCTTCGCGGTCAAGCGCCTGATCGGCCGCCGCTATGACGATCCGGTGACGGAGAAGGACAAGAAGCTTGTCCCCTACAAGATCGTCAAGGGCGACAATGGCGATGCCTGGGTCGAGGCCGGCGGCAGGAAGCAGTCGCCCTCGCAGATCTCGGCCATGATCCTGCAGAAGATGAAGGAGACGGCGGAAGCCTATCTCGGCGAAAAGGTCGAGAAGGCGGTCATCACAGTTCCGGCCTACTTCAACGACGCCCAGCGCCAGGCAACCAAGGACGCCGGCAAGATCGCCGGCCTCGAAGTGCTGCGCATCATCAATGAGCCGACGGCCGCGGCGCTTGCCTATGGCCTCGACAAGAAGGAAGGCAAGACCATCGCCGTCTATGACCTTGGCGGCGGCACGTTCGACATTTCGGTGCTCGAAATCGGCGACGGCGTGTTCGAGGTCAAGTCGACCAATGGCGACACCTTCCTCGGTGGCGAGGATTTCGATATGCGCCTGGTCGAATACCTGGCGGCCGAGTTCAAGAAGGAACAGGGTATCGACCTGAAGAACGACAAGCTTGCCCTGCAGCGCCTCAAGGAGGCGGCTGAAAAGGCCAAGATCGAGCTGTCGTCGACCACCCAGACCGAGATCAACCTGCCCTTCATCACCGCCGACGCGACCGGGCCGAAGCACCTGACGCTGAAGCTGACGCGCGCCAAGTTCGAGCAGCTGGTCGACGACCTGGTCCAGCGCACGATTGCCCCTTGCAAGGCGGCGCTCAAGGATGCCGGCCTGAAGGCGGGCGAGATCGACGAAGTCGTCCTGGTCGGCGGCATGACCCGCATGCCCAAGATCCAGGAGATCGTGAAGCAGTTCTTCGGCAAGGAGCCGCACAAGGGCGTCAATCCGGATGAAGTCGTCGCTCTCGGCGCCGCCATCCAGGCCGGCGTGCTGCAGGGCGACGTCAAGGACGTGCTGTTGCTCGACGTGACGCCGCTGTCGCTCGGCATCGAGACGCTGGGTGGCGTGTTCACCCGCCTGATCGAGCGCAACACGACGATCCCGACCAAGAAGAGCCAGGTGTTCTCGACGGCCGAGGACTCACAGTCGGCCGTGACCATCCGGGTCTTCCAGGGTGAGCGCGAAATGGCCGCCGACAACAAGGCGCTCGGCCAGTTCGACCTGGTTGGCATCCCGCCGGCGCCGCGTGGCGTGCCGCAGATCGAGGTCACCTTCGACATCGACGCCAACGGCATCGTCAACGTTTCGGCCAAGGACAAGGGCACCGGCAAGGAGCACCAGATCCGCATCCAGGCATCGGGCGGTCTTTCGGACGCCGACATCGAGAAGATGGTCAAGGACGCCGAGGCCAATGCCGAGACCGACAAGAAGCGGCGTGCTCTGGTCGAGGCCCGAAACCAGGCCGAAGCGCTGCTGCATTCCTCGGAGAAGTCGCTGAAGGAATATGGCGACAAGGTTTCGGAAGGCGAGCGCACGGCGATCTCCGACGCGATCGCGGCGCTGAAGACCGCGACCGAAGGCGACGACCCGGCCGACATCGAAGCCAAGAGCCAGGCGCTTGCCGAGGCTTCGATGAAGCTTGGCCAGGCCATGTACGAGGCTTCGCAGAAGGAAGCGGCGGAAGCCGACGCCAAGGCGGATGCCGCCAAGGACAGTGACGTTGTCGACGCCGATTTCGAGGAAATCGACGAGGACGACGACAAGAAGAAGTCGGCCTGAACCGTTTGACGGCAAGATAAAGCGAAAAGCCCGGCGAAGGCCGGGCTTTTTTGCAACCCCTTGCAGAAAAACAGCGGGCCTTGCTGAAAAAATGCAGGCAAAGCCGCGTCGACACTGGCATCCCCCTTCCATCGCACCTAAATCGAAGCGTCAGTGCCGGCAAGAGACGCAACAATGCTTCAAGACGTTGAGCATCCGGACAGCGGGAAAAAATGAAAGCTGATTTCTACGAGACGCTGGGCGTCCAAAAAGGCGCCGACGAGAAGGAGCTCAAGAGCGCTTTTCGCAAGCTCGCCATGCAGTTCCATCCCGACCGCAACCCCGGCGATCATTCCTGCGAGCACAAGTTCAAGGAAATCAACGAAGCCTACGAGACGCTAAAAGACCCGCAGAAGCGCGCAGCCTATGACCGCTTCGGCCACGCCGCCTTCGAACAGGGCGGCATGAATGGCGGCGCGCAAGGTTTCGGCGCCGGCGGTTTCGCCGACATCTTCGAGGACATTTTCGGCGACATGATGGGCGGGCGCCAGCGCCGCTCGTCGGGCGGCCGCGAGCGCGGCGCCGACCTGCGCTACAACATGGAAATCACCCTGGAAGAGGCTTTTGCCGGCAAGACCGCGCAGATCCGGGTGCCGGCGTCGATCTCCTGCTCCGAATGTTCGGGCAGCGGCGCCAAGCCCGGCACCCAGCCCGTCACCTGCTCGATGTGCAACGGCCACGGCAAGGTGCGCGCCACGCAAGGGTTCTTCTCGATCGAGCGGACCTGCCCGCAATGCCAGGGGCGCGGCCAGACGATCAAGGATCCGTGCCCGAAATGCGCCGGCCAGGGCCGCGTCACCGAGGAGCGTTCGCTGTCGGTCAACATCCCGGCCGGCATCGAGGACGGCACCCGCATCCGCCTTGCCAATGAGGGCGAAGCCGGCCTGCGCGGCGGGCCCTCGGGCGACCTCTACATTTTCCTGGCGGTCAAACCGCACGAGTTCTTCCAACGCGACGGCGCCGATCTGTATTGCAAGGTGCCGATCTCGATGACCACGGCCGCCCTTGGCGGCTCCTTCGAGGTGACGACGCTGGACGGGACGCAGACCAAGGTCAAGGTGACCGAGGGCACGCAGAACGGCCGCCAGTTCCGTCTCAAGGGCAAGGGCATGCCTGTGCTGCGTCAGCCCAATGTCGGCGACCTCTACATCCAGACCGCGGTCGAGACGCCGCAGAACCTCACCCGCCGCCAGCGCGAACTGCTGGAGGAGTTCGAACAGCTCTCCTCGCAGGACAATTCGCCACAATCGAGCGGCTTTTTCGCCCGCATGAAGGATTTCTTCGAGTCGTTCGGCGAACGTTGATGCACTTTGGCCCGCCCAAGCCGATTTGCAACGCGTAAATCCTTGAATCTCGTCACCCCTTGAGACGCGACGAAAATTATCTTATCCACGACATGCGTCCGGCCGCGCCTTGCCTAGCACCGCTCAGGTGCTAAGTAACTTGCGGGGAGCGCTGAGGAGAGCTTGCATGACACGTGGCCCTGGACTGCGGAAGGCGCTTGTCGAAAAGTTCGACGACGAACTCAAATTCTTCAAGGGCTGGATCGACAAGCCGAAGGCGGTTGGTTCGATCGTGCCGACCAGTTCGGTCACCGCGCGCAAGATGGCGTCGATCGTCAATCCTAAATCCGGCCTGCCGGTGCTCGAGGTCGGTCCCGGTACCGGCGTCATCACCCGCGCCATCCTCGCCCAGGGCGTGCGGCCCGAGAACCTCTACGCGGTCGAGTATTCCACGGATTTCGTCCGTCACCTGCGGCGACTCTATCCCGGCGTCAACGTCATCGAGGGCGACGCCTTCAACCTCAACGCCACGCTTGGCGACAAGAGCGGGATGATCTTCGATTCCGTCGTTTCCGGCGTGCCGCTGCTCAACTTCCCGGTCGCCCAGCGCATTGCCTATATCGAAAGCCTGCTCGACCGCATCCCGGCCGGACGGCCGATCGTGCAGCTGACCTACGGCCCGATGTCGCCGATCCCGGCCGGCCGTGGCAATTATACGGTCAAGCATTTCGATTTCATCCTCCGCAACATCCCGCCGACCCAGCTGTGGATCTACCGCCGCGAAGCGCATTAATTTCTCGGCGCAGGGTTGTTCGCGGATCGCCAGTGCTCACCGCATACCTTGGCGATGGCGGGAACGTCCCTCGCTTCGTCATCCACGGGCGGAGCAAGGAGCACAGCGACGCAGCGCAGCGACGCAGCGCAGACCCGAGGATCCATGCCGCGACTTCCGAGCGCCGCTACGGCGCAGAATTCTGTTCCGCTGCACTCCTGGATAGCTGTCACGGAATGGATTCCAAGGTCTCCACGACGGAGCTTCGCTCCTGCTTCGCCCAAGGATGACGAAGTTGGCGTTGATTTGCTCGATCCTTGGCTGTACCTGTCCGGGAACAAGGGTGGCCAATGGCAGTGATCCCGAAAATCCTCGTCTTCGCCGGCTCGGTTCGCAGCGGCGCCTATAGCGGCAGGACCGCCGACGTGGCGCAGAAGGAACTCGCCATGCAGGGCGCCGAGGTGACCCGCATCTCGCTTGCCGACTACCCCCTGCCGATCATGGACGAGGATTTGGAAAAGGAAAAAGGCGTTCCTGAAAACGCCCAGAAACTTGGCCGTCTGGTGATCGCCCATGACGGGCTGCTGATCGCCACGCCCGAATATAATGGCTCCATTCCGCCGCTGCTCAAGAACACGATCGACTGGGTGAGCCGGGTGCGCAGGGATGGCGGCCGGCCGGTGAGGCCGCTGGCCGGCAAGGTCGCCGGCCTCTGTTCGTCCTCCAGCGGGCACTTTGCCGGCATCCGCTGCATCAACCATCTGCGCGCGGTGCTGGTGCGCTGCCAGATGGAGGTGGTGACGCCGGAATGCTCGGTGCCCGACGGCGGCGGCGCCTTCGACGAGGATGGAAACTTCCGTGACGAAAGACTGCACAAATCGATGGAGCACCTATGCCGCACCCTGATCGAAACCTCGCGCATGCTGTCCACCCGGATCGAGGCGTGATCGCAACGACGATGCAGGCACAATCCATACAGGCACGATCCATGCAGGAAAGACTGATAGTCGGCCTCGATGTCCCGACCGTGAGGGAGGCCGAGCAGGCGGTGCGCGAACTCGACGGCGTCGTCTCCTTCTACAAGATCGGCTACCAGCTTGCCTTCGCCGGCGGGCTCGATTTCGCCAGGGAACTGGCCTGCGGCGGCACCAAGGTTTTCCTCGACATGAAGCTGCTCGACATCGACCACACGGTGGCCAAGGGCGTCGAGAACATCGTCAAGATGGGCATGACCATGCTGACCATCCACGCCTATCCCAAGGCTATGCAGGCCGCCGTAGAGGCGGCCAGAGGCAGCGACCTTTGCCTGCTTGCCGTAAGCGTGCTGACCTCGATGGACGAGCAGGACATGATCGACGTCGGCTATGAGTACGACCCGCATACGCTGGTGCTCCGGCGCTCGGAACAGGCGCTGCATGCCGGCATGGGGGGCATCGTCTGCTCGGCCGCGGAAGCCGAAGCGGTGCGCCGCATCGTCGGCCCCGACATGGCGGTGGTGACGCCCGGCATCCGGCCGGCGGGCAGCGATCATGGCGACCAGAAGCGCGTGGTGACGCCGGGCCAGGCGATCCGCAACGGCGCCAGCCACCTCGTCGTCGGCAGGCCTATCATTGCTGCGGCCAACAAACGGGAAGCGGCCGAAGCCATCCTCGACGAGATGCGCTCGGCCTGAGATTTCCAAGAACAAGTTCGGAGACCAAGAAAATGCCCAAGGGATACTGGATCGCCCGTGTCGATGTGCGCGACGCGGAAGGCTACAAGGACTACGTCGCCGCCGCCAAGCCTGCCTTCGATCGCTTCGGCGCGAAGTTCCTGGCGCGCGGCGGAGAGCATGAAAAGGCCGAAGGCCCCGGCCGGGCACGCAATGTCATCATAGAGTTCGAATCGCTCGCCGCCGCGCATGATTGCTACCATTCGCCGGAATACCAGCGCGCCGTCGCCATCCGTCAGAAGGTCGCCGACGGCGAGATCGTTCTGGTCGAGGGCGCCTAAAATCCGCCTCGAGCAGTTTTGACGAATCGCGGGTGTGACGGACGGCATACCTTGGCGATTGCCGCAAACGCCCAGCGCCTTCGTCATCCACGGGCGAAGCAAGGAGCGTAGCGACGCAGCGCAGACCCGAGGATCCATGCCGCGACTTCAAAGCGTTGCAGCGGTGTAGAATTCTGCTCCGCTGCATTCTTCGGCCAAGGTCGCGGCATGGATCCCAGAGTCTCCGCGACGGAGCTTCGCTCCTGCTTCGCCCTAGGATGACGAAGTTGGGAGGCTTCGGCCAATCTCGAACGCTTAGGATGGTCCACCAACGAACGATGAAATCTCGGCCGTCGATAGGCATCCTGTCAAATCCCTGCTGCAGCGCTAGTAGCAGGACTTCAGACGAAATCCTGCAGGTTTACGTCCGCAGTTTGGCGCCGCTAAGCAGGGCTCCGACATCAGGTACATGGCCGGGGCGGCCCATCGCGCAATCAACGTCCGAGTCCGAATAGCCGCATCCAGTCTTGCGATGCGGGGCGAACTGTAGGTTGACATGCAGGTATTTACCTGCATATTATGCCTTACAACAGAGTGAGGCAGATGGACGCCGACAAGGTTTTCAAAGCGCTGGGCGACCCGACACGCAGAAGGCTGCTTGACCTTCTGTGCGAGCAGAACGGGCAGACGCTCGGTCAGCTTTGCGAAAACCTGGACATGGCCAGGCAATCCGCCACCCAGCACCTCGATCTGCTGGAGGCGGCCAATCTGGTGAGCACGGTCAAGCGCGGCCGCGAAAAGCTGCATTTCATCAATCCCGTGCCCTTGCACGAAGTCTACGAGCGCTGGGTACGGAAATTCGAACGGCAGCGGCTCAGCCTGCTGCACGACCTGAAGCAAGAACTCGAAGGAGAAGACCAATGACCAGGGAAACGACCAGCTTTGTCTACGTGACCTATATCCGCTCGACGCCGCAGAAGGTGTTCGAGGCCATAATCAAGCCCGATGTCGCAAAGCGCTACTGGGGTCACGAGAACGTCTCCGAATGGACGCCGGGCTCGAAATGGGAGCATATCCGCGCCAATGACGAACGGACCGTCGAACTCGTCGGCAATGTCGTCGAGGTTTCGCCGCCGACCCGCCTCGTCATCACCTGGGCGAACGCTTCGCAGGCCGACGATCCGTCAAAAACGAGCCGGGTGACGTTCGCCATCGAGGAATACGACACCATGGTGCGGCTGACCGTCAGCCATGACGAACTCGAAGCCGGCAGCGGCATGGCGAAAGGCGTCAGCCAGGGCTGGCCGGCGGTGCTGTCGAGCATGAAATCCTTCCTCGAAACCGGCAGCGGCATCGACATTTTCGCCAAGCCGAAATCAGCCCTGATCGCCGCGGGAGAATAACGATGACCAAGCGCTATACCGGCGGCTGCGCATGCGGCGCGATCCGTTACGAAACCAATGACGAGCCGATCTTCCAGAACCACTGCCAGTGCAGCGATTGCCAGAAGCGCTCAGGCACCGGCCACGGATCCTACCTGACCTTCGGCCAGCGCACCGATATGGCAATTACCGGGGAGGTGAGCACCTGGCGCGTGGCGGGCGCCAGCGGCAATGAAAAAATCCACACCTTCTGTCCAACCTGCGGAACGCCGGTCTTTTTGATATCCGTCGCCATGCCGGAATTCATAGCGGTCCACGCGGCCAGCCTCGACGATCCGGAACAGTTCAGCCCGCAGATGGTGACCTACACGAGCCACGGCCATGCCTGGGACAAGATGGATCCGTCCTTGCAGGCGGCCGAGCGAATGCCTGGCGGGTAGCGTCTGCTGGTTAGCCCGCCGACACAAGGCGCACAGCTATCGGTCGACACCGGTCAGCCGGCTGGCCGCAGTTTCGGCCATGGCGTCGGCCAGATCGAGGCCCCATTGCTGGCGGCAATAGGCGCGAAAATCGAAGCAGGGCAGGCCGGGGCAAACCTCGAACTCGATGAGGTGGACGGTGTCGTCGGCCTCGACCCTGAGATCGATGGAAAACACATCGCGCAGGCCGAGCCCGCTCATCAGCCGCCCGGCGATCGCACGTATCGTGGCGTCGGCGGCCGGCTGGCTGTCGGCAACCGCAACGAGCTCCGGTTCGGCGTAATGTCCCTCCGCCTTCGCTGCCTCGCCGGTGTCGCCGTAGAGCGCCAGGCTGTCCGCCATGGTCTGGAAATCGGCGCCCGAATCGACAAAGGCCACGCCAAGCGCTTCGACGCCGGCGCCCGGCACCAGGCCGAGGAAACTGGCGCGCACGTTGCGGCCGGCGACATAGGGTTGGACGACGACATCGTCGCGATAGGCGGCGAACACACGCCGGCTGAGCTCGAGTGCGTGGCCGAGGTCGCTGCAGCGCGAATCCGGCCAGATGCCGATCTTGGCGCCGAGCCGGTTGGGCTTGACGAACCAGCCGGCGGGCGAGGCCGGCGGCTCGACCAGCCATTGGCCGTCGCGCGCGAGCCCGGCCTGCGGCACCGGCAGGCCGAGTGCGCCGAGCACGGCGCCGGAGCGGAACTTGTCCTGGCAGAGCGCGAACAGCGCATCGTCGGCGCCGACCGTCTTGAAACCGCCCAGTCGCGCCAAAGCGGGCGCCGCGCCGCCCCGGAAATAGGCAATGCCGTCGGTCAGCGTCCAGACCAGCGTTGTGCTGGGATGCTCGCCGGCGAGCACGCTCGCGGCGTCGTCCAGCGCCACCGGCGTGAACGACAGGCCGCGTGCCCGGCAGGCACGGCCAAGCATGTCGAATTCGGGGGCGAGGTCGGTCGACTGCGCCAGATAGGACGCGATTTCCGCGGCGCGCTGCGGTGCATGACCGTCGGCGACCAGACGGTCCAGGCAGGCCTTTTCCGGCTCATGGACGAGGATCAGTTTCGGCTTGCGGCTGGGCATGAGATGACGATCCCCGGCAGTAGGATTGCCTACCATCGCATGGTCAAGGCGTCAGGCTCTCGTGAAACCGACATGGCGCGGGCGGTTGCGTGACAACGCACCGTCCAACCGCAGAATCCAGTTCGCTCAGGCGATCAGCACGCGCGGCTCGAAGCGGCCGTTGACGGGAATGTCGAGCAGAAAGGTCATGCCGCCCTGCAGATCCAGCAGACGCTGCTTCTCATCCTTGCCCGACCAGGCGGAGGTGACCGCCAGCCGGTCGGCCTTGGCGCCGACAAAGGCCGGGCAGGACGGTTGCGTCACCGGCATGGCGACCGTGCGGACGAGCTTGCCGTCGGGTCCGTAGGCTTCGATGACGCTGCCGCCCCAGACGGCGTTCCACAGGATGCCGTCGCGGTCGAGCACGGATCCGTCAATATAGCCCTTGGCCGAGCGGTGATCGACGAACAGCTTTGGCTCACCGGCAGGCAGGCCGGTCGCCGGGTCGCAGGCGACGCGCATCAGCAGCCCGGTCGAGGTGTCGGTGTAGTAGGCGATTGCGCCATCCTCGGCAAAACAGATCGAATTGGAGACGGTGATGTCCGAAAACAGCCGGCGCAGTTCGCCTCTGAAAAACCAGTAGATCGAACCCGCACCCTTTTCCTCGCCCTTGCCCATGGTGCCCATCCACAAGGCGCCGCAGGGGTGGACCCGGGAATCGTTGGAGCGCGTAACCGGATTGCCGGCCTCGACAGGCGTGTGCAGCGTCAGTTTGCCGGTCGCGACGTCGCGCACATAAAGGCCGGTCTCGGCGGCGATAAGCTGGCGCTTGTCGTCGATGACGGCGATGGCGCTCGCCATTTGGCCAAGCTCATGGACGGTGGTCGCGCCGCCGGACAGCCGCTTTTCCAGGAGCTGGCTGTTGACGATGTCGAACCAATACAGCGTATCGGTGGCGGGATCGTAGCTCGGCCCTTCGCCGAGCTGGCAGACGTGGTCGGAAAAAACCGAAACGATCGCTTCGCTCATCCTGCTTCTCCGAACGCCGCATCCCAGGCTGTCACCGCCGCCTCGGCCCGCGCGGCCACCTCGTCGACGCTCATGCCCGGCTTGAACAGGCTGGATCCCAGTCCAAAGGCGGTAACGCCGGCCGCCTTGTAGCCGGCAAAATCTTTTTCGGAGACGCCGCCGACGGCACCGACCAGCGTCTGCGCCGGCAACACAGCGCGCATCGCTGAAATGCCGCCGGCACCCAGCACGCTCGCCGGGAAAAATTTCAGGGCTGAGGCGCCGAGCTTGATCGCCAGCAAGGCTTCGGTCGGCGTGAACACGCCGGGCATCGTCACCATGCCGTAATGCATGGCGCGCGCCATGACCTCGGCATCGATGTTGGGACTGACCAGCAGCCGCCCTCCGGCCTGGTGCAAGCCATCGACATCGGCCGGCGTCAGCACCGTGCCGGCACCGACCAGTGCCGTTTTCGGCAGCACTTGGACGATGCGGGCGATCGACGAGAACGGTTGCGGTGAGTTCAGCGGCACTTCGATCGCCTCGATGCCGGCGTCGAACAGCGCCTGGCCCATGGCCATCGCCTCGGTGGGCTTGAGCCCGCGAAGGATGGCGACCAGCCCGCGCTTGAGTTTTGGAAACGGTGCGGTCTGGCTCATCGGGCTGCTCCAATTCTGGCGATCATGCCGTTCTCACGCGCCGCCTCGACGAGACCGGCACGCACCGCTTCGTCGGCGTCGACGGTCCGGACCTTAAGCCCGGCAGAACCAAGTGCGGCCCGGTAGAGCGCGGCGAGCGCGCCGGACGCAATCAGCACCACGGGTTCCGTGCCAGCGCCATGCCGGCGGCTGGCGGAGGCGATCTCGCCGCCGATCAGAAGGCCGGACAGGCAGGCGGCGGCATCGTCGGCTTTCAAATCCTGCAGCAGGCCGGCGGCGCGAATGGAAAACAGCCGCGAGGTGACATCGCCGCCATCAGCCAATGCGGTTTCGCACCAGCGGCGGAAGAACGGATTGTCCGATGTAACGGGTTTCGGATGTTCGCCGAGCGAATGGCGCAGGATCGAATGCGCGGCAAGCACGGAAAACAGCTCGCCGGTCGGCCAGGTGCCGAAGCCGGTGACAGTACCGTCCTCGACCAGCACCCATTTCGAATGGGTGCCGGGCATGCAGACCAGTTGGCGCCCCTTGGGCGGCAGGCCGGCGCCGGCGAGCTGGGTTTCCTCGCCGCGCATGACGTCGGGCGCATCGGTCAGCCGCTGGGCAAGACCCGGAACGATGCGGATGTCGCGGCTCTGGCCGGGCACGCTGGCGGCACCAGCAAGAATGGCGCTAAGCGGCGCCGGCACGGTGACATAGGGCGCTTCCAGCCAGCCCTGGCGGGATCCGGCCATGCCGCAGATGATGACGGGCAGCGCCGCTGGTGCTCCCATCGCCGCCAGGTGCCCTTCGAGGATGGTCGAAAAGCCCTTTTGCTGGGCGGTGATCAGGCCATCATCGCCACGGCGTTCGGCAAGCACCTTGCCTTGCCCGTCGATCAGCCAGACCCGCATGCGGGTCGTGCCCCAGTCGACGGCGGCGACCGCCGGTGCGTTGCCGGCTGGGCTCACAGGAAGCCTCCATCGACGATCAGCATCTGCGCGGTCAGCATGCGCGAGGCGTCCGATGCGAGGAACAGCACGGTGCCGACGATGTCGTCGGGCTGCATCACCTGTTTGATGCACTGCTTGGCGACATGGGCGGCAAGCCCCTGTTCGGTCACCCAGAGCTCCTTCTGCCGCTCGGTGATCACCCAGCCAGGCGCAATGGCGTTGACGCGGATGCCGTCGACACCGAGCTTGCCGGCCAGCCCCTTGGTCAGGCCGAGGATACCGGCCTTGGCGGCCGTGTAGGATGGCATGTCAGGGTGATTGATGAGATACGATGTCGAGGTGAAGTTGATGATCGAGCCGCCGCCCGCCCGCTTCATGCCCGGCGCCACCGCCTGCGCGGTGAAGAAATGCGGCCGCAGATTGATGGCTTGGTTGTTGTCCCAGAACTCGACCGTCACATCCTCGACGGCGTGGCGTTCATCCCAGGCCGCATTGTTGACCAGCACGGTGACATCGCCATGCGCCTCGGCCGCCCTGGCTGCCGACGCCCGCAGGGCCTCGACGTCGCGCAAATCGGTCTTGAGATAGAGAGGCCGGCGGCCGAATTCTTTCTCGATGCGGTCGGCAAGGGCAGTGCTCGGACCGTCGGCGATGTCGATGAAGGCGACATTGGCGCCCTGGCGCACAAAACCCTCGGTCAGTGCAGCACCTATTCCGGAGCCGCCGCCGGTGATCAGCACCGAGGCTCCTTCGAGGTCGGCAAAATGCGCCGATGGCATCATCGTTCCTGTCTCCCAGCGCATGACCCCGAAAATCGGATCGATTTTCGGAAAGGGATCATGCGCAAAATGTAAATTGCTACAGCGTCCTTTGCGCGTCCAAGAGGACGCGCGGCGCTGTAGTCGTGATCGGCGCGCATCCTAGCCACGCAAGGCGCGCGGGCAAGGGCGAACCGCCGGATTTCAGGGCTTATGTCAGACAAAACGACAATACGCCGCGCTGGACACCCGAGGTGAAGTCACCAGGATCGCAAACCGCTTCGAGATCGCCGGTCAGATCGCCTTGGCGCGCAGGGCGCCGCGGAAGGAATCACGGAGATAGCCGAGCGTGGCGTCGGCATCGACCGGCTTGCCGAACAGATAGCCTTGCCCGCCGGCACAGCCGAACTGGACGAGGCGGTCGGCTTGCGCTTCCTGCTCGATGCCTTCGGCGACGACGTCCATGCCGAGCCCCTCGCACATGGCGAGAATGGCGCGGATGATGTGTTCCGATGGACGGTCGTCGAGAATGGAGGAGACGAAGGCGCGATCGATCTTGAGCTTGTCGAAATGGAATTCGCGCAGACGGCCGAGCGAGGACTGGCCGGTGCCGAAATCGTCGAGCGAGACGCGGATGCCGACGCGGCGCAGATCCTCGACAATCTGCGCCGCAGAGGCCGGGTCGTTCATCAGGCCGGTCTCGGTGATCTCGATCTCCAGCCGGCGCGGATCGAAGCCGGTGCGGTCGAGGATCGCCAGTATGTGCAGGCCGGTGTTCTGGTCGACGAGCTGCGAGGGCGACAGGTTGAACGACAGGAACAGGTCCTTCGGCCAGCTTCGGGCCGCCTCGGTCGCCTTGCGCAGCACCAGCTGCGACAGCGGGCCGATGATGCCGCGCTCCTCGGCGATGGGGATGAAGACGGTGGGCGGCACCGAGCCGAGGTCGCGGTCGGTCCACCGCGCCAGCGTCTCGAAGCCGATGGTCCGGCGCGTGTTGAGGTCGACGATGGGCTGGAAATGCGGCTCGACCTCGCCGGCCGAGACAGCCCGGCGCAGCGCCTGTTCGATGCGGGTGACGCGCTTGGCCGCCTCTTCCATCTCACGGGTGTAGACGACGACGCGGCCACGGCCGGAACGCTTGGCGTGATAGAGCGCCGTCTCTGCCTTGTTGATGAGGATTTCCGTGGTCTCGTCGCCCGAATAGAACAGCGAGCAGCCGACCGAGGCCGAAAGCCTGGCGGTGCGTTCGCCGACATCATAGGGCGCCGACAGGATCTCGATCAGCATGCGGGACTTTTCGGCCGCTGCATCCTCGCTGAACACCAGGGGATAGAGAAAGGCGAATTCGTCGGCGCCGATGCGGCAGACCGTGGAATGGCCGTCCATCGAGGCGCGCAGCCGCATCGCCACCTGGATCAGGATGTCATCGCCGGCCTTGTGGCCGAACAGATCGTTGATCGGCTTGAAGCCGTCGAGGTCGAGAATGCCGACGGTAAAGGGTGCGGGATCGTCGGCACGGTCGCTGATCAGGCGATCGACCTTGTCGAAGAAGCGGCGATGGTTGCCAAGCCCGGTCAACGGATCGGTGAATGCCAGATCCGTGCTCTCCCTGTTTGCCTGACCGGTGCCAAACGAAGTTTGCATCGGTGTCCCTGTTTTGTGACGTCGGAATTTATTTTCAGACTGGCAGCAAACCCTTTAGGAAACGTATCGCGAAATCGATTTTCCACGGGCAATCGCGACTGTTTCGAAGGATCGATGAAAGCAGCGCATTCGGGGGTCGGGTGCCAATCCTAGGAATGTCGCGATTGGCAGACGGGCAGTGAGCCTGTACAGGCAAGACAGTCGTCCATCCGAGCCTCCGGAGACCCGCAATGAAGCTGAAAATCGCCGTCCAGATGGACCACATCTCCACCGTGTCGATCGCCGGCGACACCTCGTTCGCGCTGTCGCTGGAAGCGCAGCGGCGCGGCCATGAGCTGTTCCACTACACGCCGGATCGGCTGTCGCTGCGCGACGGCAAGGTGTTTGCCCGCATCGAGGAGATGCAGGTGCGCGACGAGAAGGGCAGCCACTATTCGCTGGGCGAGAAGGTGCGCACCGATCTGTCGGAAATGGATGTCGTCCTGCTGCGCCAGGATCCGCCCTTCGACATGAACTACATCACCACCACGCACATTCTCGAACGCATCCATCCCGGGACGCTCGTGGTCAACGACCCGGCCTGGGTGCGCAACAGCCCCGAAAAGATCTTCGTCACCGAATTTGCCGACCTGATGCCGGACACGCTGATCACCAAGGATCCACTCGAAGTTGCCGCCTTCCGCAAGGAATTCGGCGACATCATCGTCAAGCCGCTCTACGGCAATGGCGGCGCCGGTATCTTCCACATGCTGGAGGCCGACCGGAACCTTGCCTCGCTGCTGGAAATGTTCGGCCAGATGTTCCGCGAACCCTATATCGTGCAGCGCTATCTCAAGGACGTGCGCAAGGGCGACAAGCGCATCATCCTGATCGACGGCGAGCCGGTCGGCGCCATCAACCGGGTGCCGGCCGAACACGATTCCCGCTCCAACATGCATGTCGGCGGCCGCGCCGAAAAGACCGAACTGACGGCGCGCGAACGCGAGATCTGCGCCCGCATCGGTCCATCACTGAAGGAGCGCGGCTTCATCCTGGTCGGCATCGACGTCATCGGCGACTACATGACCGAGATCAACGTGACCTCGCCGACCGGCGTGCGCGAGGTCAAGCGCTTCGGCGGCGCCGACATCGCCAGCCTGTTCTGGGACGCGGTCGAGGGCAAGCGCGGGTAAGCCGTTTTAATTTTGTCTTAACCATGTTCCGTTTTTGCAACCGCGCTCAATTCGACTGCAACCCAGGCGGTCATGCGTTCCCGTAATGTTCTTGATTTGACCGTGGAAGTGTGATTGTCTGCCCTAGGGGCCCTTCCTGGCCTGAACGCAGGGCTGGGGGCCAGCCTGAATTGGGGTTGCACGATGGTGGCGCGGGTTCGCACGGTCGCTTTCCAGGGCATCGAGGCCGTGCCGGTCGACGTGCAGGTGATGATCGCGCCCGGCAAGGTCAACATGCACATCGTCGGCCTGGGCGACAAGGCGGTGGCTGAAAGCCGCGAGCGGGTGCAGGCCGCACTGCATGCGTCCGGCCTGTCGATGCCGTCGAAGAAAGTAACGGTCAATCTGGCGCCGGCCGACCTGCCGAAGGAAGGCAGCCACTACGACCTGCCGATCGCGCTTGGCCTCATGGCTGCCCTTGGCGCCATTCCGGGCGACATGCTGGCCGGCTATGTCGTGCTTGGAGAATTATCGCTCGACGGCACGATTGCCGCGGTCGCCGGCGGCGATCGCGGCCAATGCCGAGGGCAAGGGCCTGATCTGCCCGTTCGCCTGCGGACCTGAGGCGGCCTGGGCTGGAAAGGATTTCGACATTCTGGCACCGCGCAGCCTGATCGCCATCGCCAATCATTTTCGTGGCACGCAGGTGCTGTCGCGCCCCGAGGCCGGCATCCACGCCGCGGCGCTGGATTTGCCCGACCTCGCCGACATCAAGGGCCAGGAGACCGCCAAGCGGGCGCTGGAAGTCGCCGCCGCCGGTGGTCATAATCTGCTTATGATCGGACCGCCTGGATCCGGCAAATCGATGCTGGCGCAGCGGCTGCCGTCGATCCTGCCGCCGCTGGCGCCGAAGGAATTGCTCGAAGTCTCGATGATCGCCTCGGTGGCGGGAGAGCTCGGCGAAGGCAAATTGACCGACCGGCGGCCGTTCCGCGCCCCGCACCATTCGGCCTCGATGGCGGCGATGGTCGGCGGCGGCATCCGCGCACGGCCGGGTGAGGTGTCGCTTGCCCACCACGGCGTGCTGTTCCTCGACGAGTTTCCCGAGTTCACGCCGCAGACGCTCGATGCGCTGCGCCAGCCGCTGGAGACTGGCGACTGCATGATCGCGCGCGCCAACCATCGCGTCACCTATCCGGCACGCATCCAGCTGGTCGCGGCGATGAACCCGTGCCGCTGCGGCATGGCCGGCGAGCCGGGCTATCGCTGCCTGCGCGGCGATCGCTGCCGCACCGACTATCAGGCGCGCATTTCGGGTCCGCTGCTCGACCGCATCGATCTCAGGATCGAAGTGCCCGCGGTGTCGGCCAGCGACTTGATCCGGCCCGACCGGGCGGAGAAAAGTGCCGATGTGGCGCTGCGTGTGGCACGCGCCCGCACCATCCAGCGCGAACGTTTCGAGCGGCTCGGCGCCACCCGCGCCACCACCAACGCGCATTGCGCGCCCTCGGTCATCGAGGAGATCGCCATGCCGGACGCCGCCGGCCTGTCGCTGCTCAAGGACGCCAGCGAAAAGCTCGCCTTTTCGGCGCGCGCCTATCACCGCGTGCTGAAAGTGGCACGGACACTCGCAGATCTCGACGCCAGCGAAACCGTCGGCCGAATCCATCTGGCCGAAGCGATCTCCTACCGCATGAGCTCGGAGCGGATGGCGCAGGCGGCGTAGGTCACTCGCCGCCCGACAAGCCGACCTCGCCAAATTGCCTTCCGCGATCACGCCATAACCCGGCCTCCGCGAATCGATCATCTCCACGGTGCGGCGGACCTGATTGTCCGCTTGGCCGGCGTCCTCACCACCCAACGGCCCCCACCGAGCGGGCGCCGGCCATTTTTTTCCTCTTCCAGAAGCGTGGACGTCATCGACGCCGGACCAAAGTCTTGGTCTCTGCATTGGACATTCCTTATTTAGATGATGCGAATATGATTGCGGTCGGGGAGCCCGCTATGTTCATTGACTACTACGAAGTTTTGGAAGTTAGCCCGAACGCCAACTCGGAGACGCTGGAGCGCATATTTCGCTATTTTGCGATGCGCTATCATCCCGACAATCGCGAAACCGGCGATGAAGCCCGCTTCAGCGAAATCGTGGAAGCCCACAATACGCTCAAGGATCCGGTCAAACGCGCTCAATACGACATCGCGTACAAGGACCATGCCGGCCTTCGCCGTGAATTGACCGAGGAAGCCAGCAGCACCAAGGGCGTCGAGCGGGATGTCGTGATCCAGGCCAGGCTGCTGTCGCTGCTTTACGCGAAGCGCCGGCACGACGTCAGCAATCCCGGGATCGGAGATGTGGAGCTCGAACGTTTGTCAGGCTGTCCGCGAGAGCATCTCGAGTTTCATCTCTGGTATCTGAAAGCGAAGGGCTGGATAGCAAGAGTGGAAAACGGCACGATCGCGATTACGGTGGAAGGCGTCGATAGGGTCAACTCCGAACACCGCCGAGATCCCACCATCCGGCTCCTGGACCATACAGCTTCCTGACGCCTCACCTCCGGAGGAAGCAGGCCGAAAACTTGCCGCCCCATTCACGGCAGCGCCGCCGGTTGAGAGAAACGCGGCCGATCAAGACCGTTGGCGGCAATCACGCCACCGATCCGCCGTTTGTGCCTGCTCAGCCCTGCTTCGCCTTCAGTTCCAGCCGCCGCGCGTGCAGCACCGGCTCGGTGTAGCCGTTGGGCTGGACCCGGCCCTTGAAGACGAGATCGCAGGCGGCGAGGAAGGCTATCGACTTGTCAAAGTCGGCCGCCATCGGCTGGTAAAGCGGGTCGCCCTCGTTCTGGCGGTCGACTATGTCAGCCATGCGCTTCATCGTCGCCATCACCTGGTCCTCGCTGCACACGCCGTGGTGCAGCCAGTTGGCGATGTGCTGTGAGGAAATACGCAGCGTGGCGCGGTCTTCCATCAGGCCGACATCGTTGATGTCAGGCACTTTCGAGCAGCCGACGCCCTGGTCGATCCAGCGCACGACATAGCCAAGAATGCCCTGCGCGTTGTTGTCGAGTTCCTTCTGGATGTCCTCGGGCGACCAGTTCGGCCGCACCGCGACCGGCACCGACAGGATGTCGTCGAGCTTTGCCTTGGGCCGGTTCTTGAGTGCGGCCTGCACGGCATGGACATCGACCTTGTGATAGTGCGTGGCATGCAGCGTCGCCGCCGTTGGCGACGGCACCCAGGCGGTGTTGGCGCCCGCCTTGGGGTGGGCGATCTTCTCGACCAGCATCGCCGCCATCAGATCGGGCATCGCCCACATGCCCTTGCCGATCTGGGCGTGGCCGGCCAAGCCGCATTCCAGCCCGGTGTCGACATTCCACGCCTCGTAGGCGGAAATCCAGGCGGCCTGCTTCATGTCGCCCTTGCGGATCATCGGGCCGGCTTCCATCGAGGTGTGGATCTCGTCGCCGGTGCGGTCGAGGAAGCCGGTGTTGATGAACACCACGCGCTCTTTTGCGGCGCGGATCGCCTCCTTGAGGTTGACGGTGGTGCGCCGCTCCTCGTCCATGATGCCCATCTTGATGGTATTCTCAGTCATGCCGAGCAGGGCTTCGACGCGATCGAATATCTCGACGGCGAAGGCGACTTCCTCCGGTCCGTGCATCTTGGGCTTCACGACGTACATCGAACCGGCGCGGGAATTGGCGCGGCGGCCGTTCGGCCCTACATCGTGCAGCGCGATCAGCGCCGTCATCGCCGCATCCATGATGCCTTCCGGAACCTCGTTGCCGTCGCGATCCAGTATCGCCGGATTGGTCATGAGGTGGCCGACATTCCTGACCAGCATCAGCGAGCGGCCGGGCACGGTCAGCGTGCCGCCGGCGGGCGCGGTGTAGGAGCGGTCAGGATTGAGCTTGCGGACAAAACTCTTGCCGCCCTTGGTGATCTCTTCCGTCAGATCGCCCTTCATCAGGCCGAGCCAGTTGCGGTAGACGACGACCTTGTCTGGCGCATCCACCGCCGCGACCGAATCCTCGCAGTCCTGGATGGTGGTCAGCGCCGATTCCAGGATGACATCGGCGATGCCTGCCGGATCGGTGCGGCCGATCTGGTTGTTGCGGTCGATCACGATCTCGATGTGCAGGCCGTTCCTGACCAGCAGCACGGCGTCGGGATTGGCGGCGTCGCCGCGATAGCCGACGAATTGCTTCGGATTGGCCAGCGTCGTCGAGCCGGCCCCGGCGCTCAGCCGCAAGGCGCCTTGCGCCAGCGACAGTCCGTTGACCCCGGCCCATTTGCCTAGGGTGAGCGGGGCAGCCTCGTCGAGGAAGGTCTTCGTCCAGGCAACGACCTTGGCGCCGCGCGCCGGATTGAAGGCTTTGCCCTTTTCGGCGCCATCCGTTTCGGGGATGGCATCGGTGCCGTAGAGCGCATCGTAGAGCGAACCCCAGCGCGCATTGGCGGCGTTGAGCGCATAGCGCGCATTCATCACCGGCACGACCAGCTGCGGTCCGGCAACATCAGCGATTTCGGGGTCGACATTGTCGGTCGACACGCTGAAGGCCGGGCCCTCCGGAACGATATAGCCGATCTCTTTCAGGAAGCCCTTGTAGGCCTCCATGTCGACCGGCGCGCCGTGATCGCGATACCAGCCATCTACCTGTTCCTGGATGGCGTCACGCGCTGCCAGCAGCGCCCGGTTCTTCGGCGCCAAATCATGGATGATGGCCGAAAAACCGTTCCAGAAGGCGTCCGCTTCGATCCCCGTGCCCGGCAGCGCTTCCCTGACCACGAACTTATGCAGCTCGCGGGCAATCCGCAATCCGGCGATCTCGATGCGGTCGGTCATCAGGCTACTCCAGATGAAAGGCTTTGCGGGCCTTTGGCATGTCAGGTTTGCCGGGTCAATTCAGCTTAGGGTGAAGGTGGCGTATTTCGCCGCCCCGCTCAAACCGCAATGCGCGGCCTTCCCGAGGCCACGGCCACGACATGCGCCTCGATGAACATGCGCTGGGCTTCGACGGTCGAGACCCGGAATTCGGTGGCAACGTCGATCTCGGCGCTGTCGGTGCCGGCATCCCTGGCACGCTCCGCGACGATGGCGCGGACATCGGCCTCGGCCGCCGCGATCGCCGTCGCCTCGTCGAGGAAATCGCGCACGGTCTCGCCCGAGGCGAGACGAAACAGCCCTTCCATGGGCTGGCTGACCCGCGCCTCGGCCGATACCCTGACCTGGCCGACGACGGCGCCGAGCGCGTTGGCGACATCGGTATCCCTGGGCACCACGCAGTCATTGCCGATCAGCGGCGGCAGCCCGGCATAATGCAGCGGCGCCGAGGCGCCGAGGCCGATGACCGGGCGATCGAGCGCCACGCTCAGCCGGGCGATGCCGGGATGCGCGTCGACCGCGCGCTGCACCAGGGCGTGCGCCACCGTCGACGCGCCATCGAGCCCATCCTCGGCAAAGGCGGTCTCGAGGATATATTCGGCCGACCAGCGCGTCAGCGTCACCAGCACCCGTTCCGAAATCGCTTCCGGCGAAGCGGCGATGAACTGGCCACGGCCGTCACGCTTGCGGGCGAACAGTTCGGCACCGAGGCGCGCGGCGATGGGATCCCAGTTCGCCTGCTTGCCGAGCACATGGGCGGCGTCCGACGGGGTGAAGCCGGCGACATGCACCAGCCCGCGCGACACCAGCCGGTTCAGCGTCGCGTTCTGGGCGTTCGAGGTCAAAAGCCTGTCGACGGCGAGCGGCACGGCACCGATGGCCTCGTAAAGCCTGGCTTCGGCGCCGGTCAGGCCGGCGGCGAGCCGGTCGGGCACGCCGGTGCGCACCGCGAAACGGCCGTCCATACGGCCGGGATTGGGGGCGCGCAGCTGACGCTCCAGCTCTGAGGTCACCGCCGCGCCATGCGCCATGCCGGCCAGCGCCAACGGCACCAGGCGGCGCGGCCCAAGCAGGATCTTCGGGTTGAGCGCGCCATCTTCCAGCGCCACTTCGGAATCGCCGCCGAGGCCGAAAGTGCGCATGGCGACGGCCTCGACCATGGTGCGGAAGCCGCCGACGGTGGCGCCTTCCGGATCGAGCCTGGGACGGCCGCCGTCGAGCACGGCGACGTCGGTGGTGGTGCCGCCGATGTCGGACACCACAGCGTTGTCGAGCCCGGTCATGTGGCGGGCGCCGACCAGGCTGGCGGCCGGGCCGGACAGAATGGTCTCGATCGGCCGCTGGCGGGCAAAGGCGGCCGAAACCAGCGCACCATCGCCGCGCACGACCATCAGCGGTGCTGCGATGTTGCGCGCCTCGAGAAAACCTTCGGTTGCCGCCACCAGCCGGTCGATCATCGAGATCAGCCTGGCGTTGAGCAAAGTGGTCAGCGCCCGGCGCGGGCCGCCGAGCTTGGCCGACAGCTCGTGGCTCGATGTGACCGGCAGGCCTGTCTTCTCGCGGATCAACTCGCGAGCGGCGATCTCATGTGCCGGATTGCGGGTGGCGAAGTAGGCGCAGACGGCAAAGCCGGACACCGAGGCACCGAGTTCCGGCAGCGCCGCTTCCAGTCCGGACAGATCGAGCTTGGCGGCATTGCCATGGACGTCGTGGCCGCCCGGACAAAAAACCACCGGATCGGTGCCGAGCGCGGCCTTGAGCCCGTCGCGGGCGAGGTCGCCCTCGGAAAAGCCGATCATCACCAGCGCGACGCGGCCGCCCTGGCCCTCGACGAGCGCGTTGGTGGCAAGCGTCGTCGACATCGACACCAGCTTGATATCAGCCGGATCGGTTCCCGCTTTCTGCAGCACCGCGTCGACGGCGCCGGAAATGCCCACGGCAAGATCATGCCTGGTGGTCAGCGCCTTGGCCTTGGCCAGCACCTTGCCTTTGTTCGGGCCTTCTTGCGGGCCTTCCGTTTCAGACCACAGCACGGCATCGGTATAGGTCCCGCCGGTGTCGATCCCGAGGAACAGCGGCTTTGGCTTGGTCTTGGCGGTCATTTTTGGCGGCGGTCCGGATTTGTTTGTCCATGCCCTTAGCCCATGCGTGGCTGGTGATAAAGTCACGAGCGCTGTGCCAAGGGAGGTGTTCGATCTCCCCCGCTGTCCCGCCGACCCTACTGCGACTACAGCTCCTCCAGCCGATTCGTTGAAGACGCGTCTCCAAGCCCGGCAGCAATCACAATATGCTGGCAGACATTGTCGATGTCGCGGATGATGTCGTCGTTCCAGAAGCGCAGTACGGTCCAACCATCCTGTTGCAGACGCGCTGTCCGTGCTTCATCGCCGGCGACGACATGTGCCTCCGCATGCTGGGAGCCATCGACCTCAACGACGAGTTTCTTGTCCGGGCAAGCGAAGTCGACTATGTAACCAGCGACCGGAAATTGTCGGCGGAAGCCAAGCCCCATCAGACGGTGCGCGCGAAGCTCGTTCCAAAGCTTCAATTCGGCTGATGTCATGACCCTGCGCATCGATCTGGCGTTTGCGCGGTGTCTTGGCGGCAATGGCGTATGAGGCATTGCGATGCTCGGTGGCTGTTGACGTTAGTACCCTACGGCGCCCCCCTCTGTCCTGCCGGACATCTCCCCCACGAGGGGGGAGATTGGCAGCTTCGGTCGCTCAGCTACCCCACAAACCCGACCTTCTTGTGCGTGCCATCGCAAAACGGCTTGTTGGCGGAATGGCCGCAGCGGCAGAGGAAGGCGCGTTGCGTACGGTCGACCGTATGGCCGGTTCCGGTGACGATCTCGAGATTGCCCTCCAGCTTGAGCGGGCCGTTGGTGGTCGGCGTCACTTTCAGCTGACCATTCCTCGCCTCGAGCGCCGGTGTGTCCTTCAGCGGCGGCTCGCCGGTGGCGGCAAAACCGGATTTGTTGTGGCTGCCGTCGCAAAACGGCTTGTTTTCCGAAGCGCCGCAGCGGCAGAGCGTGGCACGATAAGAAGTCTCGCCGTCGAGCACGATCTCGGCGTGTACCGCCAGCGGGCCGTTTTCCCGCAGCCGCACCGTGTTGACCACCGGCGGCTGCTCCTGCGGCCCGCCATCCTTCCTGATGTAGGTGATGGCGCCCGACGGGCAGCTTTCGGCGATGGCAACGATCTTCTCGACGCTGGCCGCCTCGGGATGGATCCACTGGCCCGGTGCGTTGGGCACGAAGACATGCGGATCGCCGAGCACGCAATTGCGCGAATGGATGCAACGCTTGCCGGAAAACCCGACGTCGATCTTGTCGCTTTCGACCATGCCGGCCATAGCTGGGCTCCTTTTGCCTGAAGCACGGCGCGTCTGAACAGTTCGAGGCGGCGCGCTGGGTATTTGCACAGGCTATGGCTTCCGGCCCGAAGACCGTCAAGCTGGCAAACCGGTCAGGGGACCAGCTCGATCTCCTCGGTCTCACCGCCGTTGCAGGTGTAGCAGCAATCCTCGCATTTTTCCGTGTTGCCTGGACCGACGCCCCAATAGGTGCCCTCATCGCCATCGACCCAGGCGCCGTAGCAGATCGATTCGCCCGCGTTGCAGGATATCGGCAGCTGCTTGGTCTCGCCGTCGTCGAGGAGGTAGTCCTTGTCCTCGCCCGGCCAGACATAGTCGCGATCCTGGCTGTAGAGCTCGACGCGCATGGCGTTCGGGTGACTGTTCTTGATGGCGAAGGTAACATCGTCGGCTTGCGCCGCCGACGCAACCAGCATGACGAAGGACAGCGCGGCCAGCATGCGGCGCGCATAGGCATGGAACATGATAACCCCCGAACAAGCGGCCCACCCGGCCGTGGGGCGACCATTGCATGCAGCGTTGAATCGCGGAAGTGGGCCGGACGAGCCGATCCCCGACTTAATTTGGGTCCAACGGAAACTTCCGCGCTCTACGGCACCAGATCGATCGTCTCGGTGGAATGTTCCACGCAGATGAAGCAGCAGGTGTCGCAGGGCTGGTCATTGTCCGGCCCGACGCCGGCCGAGAGGCTGTCATTGCCGTCAACCCAGGCGCCATAGCAGATATGTTCGCCCTGATTGCAGGACAGCGGCACGGATTTCTGCGACTCGGGTTCGATCAGGAACACTTTGTCATTGCCCGGCCAGACCGTCTCACGGTCGCGGCTGAACAGCTCGACCGCGACGAATTCCTTGCGCAGGTTCTTGACGAAGAAGGCCATGTCGGCGGCCTGCGCCGGGGCGGTGAAGACCAGCGCTGCCAGTGCAACCATACGAAACAGCGTCACGGCCTGGATCTCCCGAATCATCGCGGCAGAATCGCATGCCTGCCCGTAACTAGGAAGGCGCGGAACCCTGCGTTGCGATGTCATGCCCCAGCCGCACCGTTTCATGCACCAGAAGGTCGAGATCCTCGCGCCGTGTGCGATGGTTGGTGATCGCCACGCGCAACCAGTGCTCGCCATGCACCGTGGTGTCCGAAAGGGCCGCAATGCCCTGTTCCTGCAGCCGCAGCATGATCTCCGTGTTGAGCGCCTTCAGAGCCTCGCCTGTCAGACCGGGCTGATAGCGGAAGCAGACGATGTTGACGGTCGGCGATGCCGCCAGCTGCAACCGCGGCGCGGCCTCGATCAGGCCGGCAAGATAGACGGCCTGGGCAATGTTCTGGTCGATCAGGCGGCCGAATTTTTCGACACCGTGCTCCTTCAGCGCCATCCACACCTTCAGCGCGCGAAAACCGCGCGACGTCTGCAGGCCGTAATCGTGCAGCCATTCGCCGGAAGCAAGGCCGCGCGGCGTCGATTCCAGATATTCCGGCGTCACCGCGAAGGCCCCGCGATGCGCGGCGGCATCCCTGACCAGGGCGCAGCCGACTTCGAACGGCGCGTGCAGCCATTTGTGCGGATCGAGCGCGACCGAATCCGCCCGTTCGATGCCGGCGACGCGATGGGCATTTTCAGGCGCAATCGCGATCAGCGCGCCGATGCAGCCGTCGACATGGAACCAGAGGCCTTCCTCATGTGCCAGCTTCGCAAGCGCCTGCAAATCGTCGATCGCCCCGGTGTTGACCGTGCCGGCCGTACCGATGACGCAGGCCGGCTTGAACCCTGCGGCGCGGTCCTCGGTGATCGCCGCACGCAAGGCATTGATATCGATGCGCAGCCCGGCATCGGTCGGGATGCGGCGCAGTGCCCGGTTGCCGAGGCCGAGTGCCTCCATCGCCTTGCGGTGGCACGAATGGATCTGCTCCGAGCCGTAGAAGCGCAGCGGCTTTTCGATGGCGGCGACACCGTGCTCACGCACGTCGATGCCAGCCTTGACGTTGCGCGCCACGGTCAGCCCTATGATGTTGGCCATCGAGCCGCCGCTGACCAGCGTGCCGCCTGCAGAAGCTGGAAAGCCCAGCATCTCCTTGCACCAGTTCACCACCTGGCTGTCCATCAGCCCGGCGGCGTGGTTGCCGCCGCCGAGGTTCGAGCCCTGGATAGCCGCCAGGAAATCGCCGAGCGCGCCGGTGAAGTTGCTCGACCCCATATACCAGGACCAGAAGCGCGGATGGATATTGCCCATCGGATAGGACATCACCGTGCGGGACACCTCGGCATAGACAGCATCCAGCGGCGCCGGGGAGCGCGGCAGCGGCGCCGCGAAGGCCTTTCTCACATCGGCCGGCATCTCCCGCCAGACCGGGCGGTCGCGCACGTCGCGGAGATAATCGACGGCATCGTCGATGACCCGGTGCGACAGGGCCTGCACATCGGCCCAGTCCGGGGGATCGAGCGTTTCCTCGGCCATCAGGCCGAGGTTTTCTTGCATGGCGTCCATGCCAGATCTCCCGTCAAGCCGCCGGGAACTGGCAGCCGGGCGTCGAGCGCGACAGGGCGGTCTCGTCGGCATCCATCTCGGCCTCGATGCCGTCGAACAGCGGCGTCGACATGTAGCGCTCGCCGGTGTCGGGCAGCATGCACAGGATCACCGCCCCGGCCGGCGCCTTCTCCGCGACCTGCCGTGCCACGGCGAAGGTGGCGCCGCCGGAAATGCCGGTGAAGATGCCCTCTTTCCGCGCCAATTCTCTGGCCCATTTGATGCCCTCGGGTCCGGCGATCGGCATCACCTCGTCATAGAGGCTGGTGTCGATCGCCTCCTGCAGCACGTTGGGGATGAAATCCGGCGTCCAGCCCTGGATCGGGTGCGGTTCGAAGGCTGGATGGCTGGCGGCCGGGGCACCATCGGCGCCGCGCTGCTGCACCTTGCCGCTGCCTATGAGCTGCGCGTTGGCCGGCTCGGAGAGCACGATGCGGGTTTCCGGACGCTCGCGGCGCAGCACGCGCGCCACGCCGACCACCGTGCCGCCGGTGCCATAGCCGGTGACGAAGCAATCGAGCCGCGAGCCGGCGAAATCATTGACGATCTCGCGCGCCGTCGTTGCCTCGTGGATGGCGGCGTTGGCCGCTGTCTCGAACTGGCGGGCAAGGAACCAGCCATTGGCCTCGGCCAGTTCCACCGCCTTCTTGTACATGCCGAAACCTTTTTCGGCGCGCGGCGTCAGCACCACCTTGGCGCCCAGCATGCGCATCAGCTTGCGGCGCTCGACCGAAAAACTGTCGGCCATGGTGACGACCAGCGGGTAGCCCTTTTGCGCGCAAACCATGGCGAGGCCGATGCCGGTGTTGCCGCTGGTCGCCTCGACCACCGTCTGGCCCGGCTTCAGCGCACCGCTGCGCTCGCCCTCCTCGATGATGTTGAGCGCCAGCCGGTCCTTCACCGAGGCGCCGGGATTGAAATACTCGGCCTTGACGTAGATCGTCGCGTGGGACGGTCCGAGATTGTTGATGCGAATCACCGGCGTGTCGCCGACGGTGTCGAGAATGCTGTCGAACAGGCGGCCGCGCCCGGCCGTGGTTCTGATCTTCTGCTGCTGCAACATCTTGGTCTCCTTGATCGTCATCGCGTTTTGTCTTCACGGGCCGGTTACAAACCGGCGGGTTGGGCGGCGAGGTTTGGTGACCTTGCCGCGCTAGGACTGACATGCCGCACAGCGGCAATGGCTGTATCCGGCGCTGAAATCCGCTGCCGGATGCGCCGTGTCGTGTTTGGTGATACAGGAGAGGCCGACAGGCCAGCGTGGGAGCAGGCGTGGAAACGCACGTGGAATCCAACCGATCGAGGCTGGACGTCGAGATGCCGGTCCTTTCCGTGCGCCTGCTCGGGCCGCTGATGATCTCCCACGACGGCGCTCCGGTTGCCCTCCCCGCGTCACGCAAGCTGCGCGCGCTGCTCGCCTATCTGGCGCTGGCGCCGCATCCGGTTGGCCGCAGTCGCCTGTGCGAGTTGTTGTGGGATGTGCCGAACGACCCGCGTGGCGAGTTGCGCTGGTGCCTGAGCAAGCTGCGCGGCGTTCTCGACCAACCGGACCGGCGCCGGGTCTCCACCCAAGGCGACACGGTCGCGCTTGATCTGAGCGATTGCCTGGTCGATGTACTCGAAGTCACCGGCGCCGCCACAGAAGGGCTCGGCACCCTTGATGTCGAGCGCTTGCGGACGCTGGCCAAACTGTTTGCCGGCGATTTCCTCGACGGGCTGGAGCTCGAGCGCAGCCCGCATTTCAACAGCTGGCTGACCGTGCAGCGCCGCCGCTTCCACTCGTGCCACGTCGCCGTGCTGGAGCAACTCGTCGGCAGTCTGGCGGCAGACAGCGACGAGGCGATCGCCCATCTCGACACATGGGTGGAACTGGCGCCGTTCGACCGGCGTGCACATGCGGCACTGTTGGCAGGTCTGGCCGGACGCGGCGAGATCGGCGCGGCTGAAGAGCATCTGGCGGCGGCAGAACAGTTGTTCAAATCGGAAGAACTGGATTTCGCACCGCTTCGCGCGGCCTGGCGGGCGATCCGTGACCGACAGTCGGGCATCTCGCTTCGGACGGCCTGCCTGTCCACACTATCGCCATTGGTGGCCACGCCGACCGCACCCGGCCCGGTCGAGCCCAGCCATGCTTCGCTGGCGGTGATGCCGTTTGTCGAGGAAAGCGGCGGCATGCGCGGCGGATTGGCCGACGGTTTCACCCACGACATCATCACCCGCCTGGCCAAGCTCAGGGATTTCTTCGTCATCGCGCGCGGATCGGTGTTTGCGCTGGCAGAGCAGAACATCGCGCCCGAGGATGCCGGACGCCGGCTGAATGTCGACTATGTCGCCACCGGTACGGTGCGCAGCCCGTCCGGCCGCCTCATCGTCAGCGTCGAACTGATCGAGGTGCGCAGCGCCAGGATCGTCTGGGCCGAGACCTTCGAGCGCGGGCCCGATGACATCTTTTCCGTGCTTGACGACATCGGCAACAGCATCGTCTCCTCGATCTCGGCCGAGATCGAAACGGTCGAGCGCAACCGCGCCATGCTGAAGGCGCCCAGCTCGCTCAACGCCTGGGAGGCCTATCATCGCGGCCTCTGGCACATGTACCGCTTCACCCAGGCCGAAAACGAGCAGGCGCGGCATTTCTTTACCCAGGCCTTGCAGCTCGACCCGACCTTCGCCCGCGCCTATGCCGGCCTGTCCTTCACCCACTGGCAGAACGCCTTCCAGCGCTGGGGCGACCGCGACCGCGAAAGCGCGCTGGCCTTCGAGAGCGCCGGGCACAGCCTGCTGGTCGACGACCACAATCCGGCCGCGCATTGGGCGATGGGCCGGGCGCTGTGGCTGCGCGGCGAGCAGGACGGTTCGCTGCTCGAACTCGAGCGGGCTGTCGATCTCAGCCCCAACTTCGCGCTCGGCCACTACGCGTTGTCCTTCGTGCATTCGCAGTCGGGCGACCCGCAAGCGGCGATCGGCTCTTCCGACCATTCGCGCCATCTCAGCCCGTTCGACCCGCTGCTGTTCGGCATGCTGGGCGCACGCGCCATGGCGCATGTCCGGCTCGGCCAGTTCGAGGAAGCGGCCGAATGGGCGCTGAAGGCGGCGGCGCGGCCCAACGCTCACGCCATCATCCTGGCGATCGCCGCACACTGCCTGGCGCTGGCCGGACGGCTCGACGAGGCGCGCGGCTTCGCCGCCGCCATCCGCAAGACAAGGCCGGACTATTGCGCCGACGATTTCATCGGCACCTTCCGCTTCGAACCGGATGCCGTAGCGCTGTTCCGGCAAGGCGCCAGCCGCATCGGGCTGAACTGAAGCCCGGGATCGCCATCTGGGGCATCGCTTGGGATTTCGCCTCAATTCCGCTGGGTTAACGAAGTCGGAAGGAGTTGTTTAACCGTTCGCGGCTATGTCACCGCGTGGGGGACCGACAAAGTGAGTATGATGAGCAACAGCCCCGACAAGCGCAATGAATGGCGCGCCATCTTTTACGTGCAAGCTCGCGTCGCCATCCTGTTTGTCCCGGTGGTTGCCAGCCTGCTGATCATAGCGGCGCTTGCCGGAAACGAACGCAAGTCCGTTCCCAGCATGATCGACCCGACCGTCACCGGCTCCGTGCGGTAGACGGCGGTCATCGGTTCTTCGAGACGCTCCCGGAGGCGGGCGCCTGGCGTGCGCTATCGGCGGTTTTCATTTGGCGTTAAAATCATCCGATGGCACTGAATGAGTGGGCCCGAACGATCAAGCGCGATGTGCATGCGCTCTACCTCGCCGCTCGCGATCCCCGAACGCCCTGGTATGCCAAGGCGCTTGCCGTGTGTGTTGCAGGCTATGCCTTGTCGCCAATCGACCTGATCCCCGATTTCATTCCGGTGATAGGCTATCTCGACGACGTGATCCTTGTCCCTTTGGGCGTCCTTGCCGTGGTCAGGATGATACCGCCCGAGGTGATGGCGGAACACAGAAAGACCGCCGCGCTGGCCGCCGACAGGCCGGTGAGCCGCTACGCGGCGGTGATCATTGTTTGTATCTGGGCTGCCTCAATCGTGCTGGCCGGGTGGCTGGGATATCTATATTTCGCCGACTGACTGCCAAGCCGTTCTGCAGGGAGGCGGCCGCCAAGAAAGCCCGGACGGATCGCGCATTCTCGGGATTCCGTCGCCATGCGGCGCCGCTCAAACAAAGCGCGGGATCGGGCCGTTCTGCGGGGTCACATCGTCGCCAAGCTCGATGAAAACCTCGTCGACATAGCACCATGCCCAGCCTTCCGGCGGATCGTAGCCCTCGATGATCGGATGCTTGGTGGCGTGGAAATGCTTGGTGGCGTGGCGGTTGGGCGAGTCGTCGCAGCAGCCGACATGGCCGCAGGTGCGGCAGAGCCGCAGATGCACCCATTGCGATCCACTCTGCAGGCATTCCTCGCAGCCGAGCGCGCTCGGCGTCACCTTCCTGATGTCGCGCGTATGTCTGCATTCATCCATCATGGTCTCCCTGCCATTCGAGGTGTATCGGCGTTGCCGCGCGCGAGATAGGCATGCAATGCCGCCACCACCTGGGCGCCTTCGCCCACAGCCGCCGCGACGCGTTTGACCGAGCCGGCGCGGACGTCGCCTATGGCGAACACGCCGCTGCGGCTGGTCTCCATCTGCGCCGATCCTATGTCCGATCCGGTGCGCACGAAACCGCTGGCGTCCAGCGCCACATCGCAGTTCGCCAGCCAATCGGTGTTCGGATCGGCGCCAATGAAGAGGAACAGATGGCGGATCGGGCGCGTTGTTTCCGCGCCGTTGGCGCGGTTGCGCCAGCGCACTGTGGCAAGATTGCCCTCTTCGCCCTCCAGAGCCTCGATTTCGGTCCCGGTCAGGACCTCGATGTTCGGTTGCGCCCTGATGCGCTCGACCAGATAGCGCGACATGCTGGCATCGAGGCTACCGCCGCGCGCCAGCAGCGCCACTTTCCGCGCATGGCTGGCCAGATAGACGGCCGCCTGTCCGGCCGAATTGCCGGCGCCGACCAGCGCCACTTCCTGGCCCGCGCAAAGCCGGCCTTCGATGGGCGACGCCCAATAATGCACGGACGTTCCCTCGAACCGCGCCAGATTGGCGATGTCGAGGCGGCGATAGCGCGCGCCGCTGGCGATCACCACGCTGCGCGTGCGCACGGTCTCGCCGTCGCCGACATCGAGCAGATAGCGGGCGCCTGACGCGTCGGTGGCGGCACTCAGCAGCTTCGCCTCATCTGGGATGACCATTTCGACGCCGAATTTCTGCGCCTGGTTGTAGGCGCGCGCCATCAGCGCCATGCCCGAAATGCCCGTGGGGAAACCGAGATAATTCTCGATGCGCGAGGAGGCGCCGGCCTGTCCGCCGAAGGCACGGCAATCGAGCACGATCGTCGACAGGCCTTCGGATGCCGCATAGACTGCCGCCGCCAGCCCTGCCGGGCCGGCGCCGACGATGGCCACGTCATACACCGTACCGGCATCGATCGGCCGCAGCAGGCCGATGCAGCGGGCGAGGTCCTTTTCACCGGGATTCATCAGCAGCCTGCCGTTTGGACAGAGCACGATCGGCAGGTGGTGAGGATCGACCTCGAAGCGTTCGACCAAGGTTTTGGCGCAGGGATCGCTGTCTGAATCGAGCACGCGGTGCGGCTGGCCGCTGCGGGCGAGGAAACCTTGCAGCCGCAACACGTCGGCATTGTCCTGGGGTCCGATGATGATCGGCCCGCTGGTGGCGCTCTCCAAAAGCCCGACGCGGCGCAAGATCAGCGCCCGCATGATGCGCTCGCCGAGATTGGCCTCCTGCACCATCAGGTCGCGCAGCCGCTGCGAGGCGATGACGAACGCCTCCACCGGTTCGGCGGCCTGCGCATTGACCAGCGAAGGACGGGCCGAAAGCTGCGCCAGCTCGCCGACAAAACTGCCTGGGCCATGCGTGACGATCGTCTCGTGCCGGCCGAGCCCCCCGTCCTGGGTGATATCCACGCTGCCCGACAGCACGACGATCAGACCGGGCGCCACATCGCCCGCTGTGACGATGTTCTCGCCGGCCGCATAGGCGCTGGCCTCGCCGAACCGGCGCATGCGGTCGATGTCCACCTCGGCCAGCGTGGGGAACGCCTGGTCGCGGCGAGCACCGAAGATCTGGGTGGTGGATTGAGACATGGTTTTGAGCGTAGCGAAGCGGGCGCGGAGTTTGAAGTGGTTTGTGAGGGGCCTGACCAGGAGGGAGGTCTGGCTGAAAAGAAAAAGCCCGGACGAACCGGGCTTCTTCTCTAAGTTTCTGAACCGTCGAAGGGTTCGAAACGGGAATTTGGTGCCCAGAAGAGGACTCGAACCTCCACTCCTTGCGGAACACGGACCTGAACCGTGCGCGTCTACCAATTCCGCCATCTGGGCTGGTGCGGGCTCATGTAAGCGGGCAAGCGATGTGTGTCAACGCGCTTTTTTCGCGGTTGCTCCGTTCGCCGGCTCAGTCCTCCAGCACTTCCTTCGAAGCCACGGTGGAATCGGCGTTGAGCTGGTAGATGACCGGCACGCCGGTGCCGAGTTCCAGCTTGACGATCTCCTCGCCCGACTTGCCGTCGAGCGCCATGATCAGCGCGCGCAGCGAGTTGCCGTGCGCGGCGACCAGCACGGTGCCGCCGCGCAGCACATGCGGCTGCAGATCGTGCAGGTAATAGGGCCAGACCCGGGCGCCGGTGTCCTTAAGGCTTTCGCCGGCGGGCGGCGGTACGTCGTAGGAGCGGCGCCAGACATGCACCTGCTCCTCGCCCCATTTCTTGCGGGCATCGTCCTTGTTGAGGCCGGAAAGATCGCCATAGTCGCGCTCGTTGAGCGCCTGGTCGCGGATGGTCTTCAGGTCGCTTTGACCGACGGCGTCGAGGATGTGCTGACAGGTCTTTTGCGCCCGGATCAGCGCCGAGGTGAAGGCGATGTCGAATTTCAGGCCGCGCGCCTTGAGCCTCTCACCGGCGGCCTTGGCCTCGGCGTGGCCCAGCTCGGTCAGGTCGACGTCGCGCCAGCCGGTGAACAGGTTCTTCAGGTTCCATTCGCTCTGGCCGTGGCGCACGAGCACGAGGGTTCTCGACATTTTCGCTCCATTCAAAGTTGGCAGTCGGCTGCTCAGCTCAGGCCGAGCACGTCCCGCATCGAATACAGTCCGGGCTTCTTGCCGCGCGCCCAAAGTGCTGCCTTGACGGCGCCGCGGGCGAAGATGGCGCGGTCCTCGGCGTGATGGGCCAGCGTGATGCGCTCGCCGGTGCCGGCCAGCAGCACGCTGTGATCGCCGACCACCGAGCCGCCGCGCAGCGTGGCGAAGCCGATCGAGCCCGTCTTGCGCACCCCGGTGTGGCCGTCGCGGACGCGCACATCATTGCCGGCAAGCGCAATGCCGCGCCCGGCAGCAGCGGCCTCGCCGAGCAGCAGTGCGGTGCCCGACGGCGCATCAACCTTGTGCTTGTGGTGCATTTCGAGGATCTCGATGTCGAAATCGTCGGCGTCGAGCGCGCGCGCGGCCTGTTCGACCAGCACCGCCAGAAGATTGACGCCGAGACTCATATTGCCCGATTTGACGATCGTCGCGTGGCGCGCCGCCGCCGCTATTTTCGCGTTATCGTCGGCTGAACAGCCCGTCGTGCCGATGACATGGACGATGCGCGCCTGCGCCGCGTAGCCGGCGAATTCGACTGTCGAAGCAGGCGTGGTGAAGTCGAGCACGCCGTCTGCCTTGGCGAAGACCGGGAGCGGGTCGTCACCGATCGGCACATTGATGATGCCGATGCCCGCCAGTTCGCCGGCATCCTTACCCAGATGCGGCGAATCCGCCCGCTCGACCGCGCCGATAACTCGAGCGCCTGATATAGAGTGGATGGCACGGATCAGCGTCTGGCCCATGCGGCCGGCAGCGCCCACCACCACAAGGCCCATATCGCTTGCTTCGCTCATGTGCTCCTCACCGCAGTCTTCTTCGCACGCGTGGCCCGGACCGGAGTTTGGATCGGCTTGCTGTCATCGACAAGCCCCAGCCCCTTCTTGCCCTGGATGCGGTGGAAGCGGGAATAGATGCTGTCCGGGTCGGCCATCAGCGTCGCATGGGTGCCTTCCTCGACCAACCGTCCCTCTTCCAGCACGATGATGTGGTCGGCATTGACCACCGTCGATAGCCTATGCGCTATGACGATGGTCGTGCGGCCTTGCATGACTTGGGTCAGCGCTTCCTGGACGCGCGCCTCCGCCTCGTTGTCGAGCGCCGATGTCGCCTCGTCGAGCAGCAGGATCGGTGCCTGGCGCACGATCGCGCGGGCGATCGAGACGCGCTGGCGCTGGCCGCCGGAAAGGGTCGAGCCGCCTTCGCCGACCGGCGTGTCGTAACCTTGCGGCTGCTGGCGGATGAACTCGTCGGCTGCCGCCTGTTTCGCCGCCTGCTCGATCTCGGCGTCCGTGGCCGACAGACGGCCGTAGCGGATGTTGTCGCGGATCGTGCCCTCGAACAGATATGGCGCCTGCGCCACATAGGCGATCGACTGCCGCAGCGAATGCTTGGTTACCTTCGAGATGTCCTGGCCATCGACCTCGATGCTGCCCCGGTCGACGTCGTAGAAGCGCTGCAAGAGCGCCACCAGCGTCGATTTGCCGGCGCCCGACGCACCGACGATCGCCGTCACCTTGCCGGCCGCGGCGGTAAAGCTCAGGTCCCTAAGCACCGGCATGTCGGCGCTGTAGCCGAACGTCACATTGTCGAAACGCACCTCGCCGGTGGTGATCCTCGCCTCGACGGCATCGGGTGCGTCGCCCTGTTTCGGCTCCAGGTCGAGCAACTCGTAGATCATGCGCGCGTTGACCAGGGCACGTTCCATGCCCACCTGTGTGCGCGCCAGGCGTCTTGCCGGATCGTAAGCCATGATCAGTGCGGTGATGAAGGAGAAAACCGCGCCCGGCGGCTGCCCAAGATACAGCGCCCGGTAGCCGGAATAGGCAAGCACGGAGGTGATGGCGAGACCGCCCAGAATCTCGGAAATCGGCGACAGCCGCTCCGAGACGCGGGCGATCTTGTTGTTACGCTGCTCGGCCGTGTCCGCCATGATGCCGATGCGGCGCGCCAGCTCGGCCTCCAAGGTGAAGGCCTTGACGATGGCGATGCCTTGCGTGGCTTCCTGCACGGACCCGTTCAGCCGCGAATTGATCAGGACGGATTCCCGGTTGATACGCCGCAGTCGGCGGGTGATATAGACGACGGCCCAGATCAGTGGAGGGCCGATCAGCAGCGAGCTGAGCGACAACACCGGATCCTGATAGATCATCACGCCGACGAGAGCGACCAGCGTGACCGCGTCGCGGCTGATGGAGGTCAGTGTCAGCGACAGCAGATCGCGAACGCCGCCGACATTCTCGCTGACCTGTGCCGCCAGCCGACCGGAACGCGTATCGTTGAAGAAGTTGACGCCGAGCTTCATCAGATGGTCGAAGCTGCGCTTCTGGTAGCGCGCGACCAGATTGTTGCCGATACTGGCCAGCGCGACTGCTTGGCCGTAACCGGCGAAGCCGCGCAGCAGGGAGGCTCCCATGAAACCGGCGCAGATCAACCAGAGCATATCGCCGCGTCGTTCGTAGAAGATCTGGTTGATCATCGGGGCCATGATCCACGCCGTGAAGGCAGTGGTGCCGGAAACGATCAGCAGGCAAGAGACGGCGACGACATAGGTCCAGCGATACTCGTTGCCGTTTTCAGCGAGGATGCGGCGGAGCACCGCTGTGACCTCGCCGGGCCGGGCTTTTTGTTTGTTTGGAGCTTGAAGTGTCAAATCGGGAGCGCTTTGTGGTTTTCCGCCTCGTGGGACCGGGGCTGCAAATTCGGCACCCCTCTTAACGCCCTGCGGCCTGATTGCCTATGCCCGCACCTGATTAACTTCGTCGCGGGGGCGCGAGCGCTTCGCTGGCTTTCAGGCCTGCCAGCGCCGGCCCTCGGTCTGGACGCCGAACAGCGAGGGGTTCCTGGCATAGGCGGCAAGGCCCAGAAGTGCGGCCAGCGGGTGGGTGATGACGTAGACCGGCATGGTGCGCATCATCGCGCTGTGCGGCGCCTTGTCCTCGAAAGCGGCCCGGAAATTGCCGGCTTTCAGCGCCGGCACGATCTTCTGCGCGATGCCACCGGTGAGGAACACGCCGCCGCGGCTCATGAACACCAGAGCAAGGTCGCCTGCGGTGCGCCCAAGGCAGGTGACGAAGATCTCCAGCGCTTCCTCGGCAACCGGATCGGTTTTCGCAAGTGCCGCGGCAGTGATCTCTGCCGGCGTGGTGAAGGGCGACGGCTTGCCGTCCGCCTTGGCCACCGCCCTGTAGACATTGACCAGACCGCGTCCGCACAGGATCTGCTCGCCCGAAACGCGGCCTTCGAGCTTCTCGATATGCGGAAAAACCTCGAAATCGCGCGGTGTGCGCGGGCCGATGTCCATATGGCCGCCCTCGCCGGGGACCGGTATCCAGTGGTGCAGCGCATGGACCAGCCCGGCGACGCCGAGCCCGGTTCCCGGACCGAGCACGACGCGCCCGGCATTGGGCTCCGGCGTGCCGCCGCCGATCTTTTCCATGTGCTCCTCGCCGAGCGCGACGACGGCCAGCGCCTGCGCCTCGAAATCGTTGAGCACGACGATGTCGCTCAGGCCGAGGCTGGCGAACATTTTCCTCGGCTTGACGATCCAGGGGCAGTTGGTCAGCTCGATCTCGTCGCCGTCGACCGGGCCAGCCACCGCCAGCACCGCCGAATTGGGACGCACCGACGAGCGGTCGAGCACGGCCGCCTGGATCGCCTCGTCGATGGTGTTGTAGTTTGCCGTCTGGACGATGGTCGGCTCGCCAGCCTCGGAATTGGCGTCGAGCACGATCGAAAAGCGCGCATTGGTGCCGCCGATGTCGCCGATCAGGATCGGAAACCGCAGCAAAGTGTCGTCGTCGCCTGTGCGTGGCATGCTCTCGTCCGTCTCCGGCGCCCCCGATGGCATCTGGCCGTTCTTCCGTTGACTAGCGCATGGGTTTGAAAAGGGAAACGGTTTTCGACCCCGGCGGCGCGCTGAGGCCGGCTCTGCGGCCAAACCGCCACGGTTTCGCAAAAATGAGGCGCTGAACCGATTGAGTCTGCCTATAAGCCGTGATCGTCAGTTTCCAGGCGGCCGCGGTCGCGGCAGCGGCACGCCGATCTCGGGAGTCGCCGTGAAAGCGTTCACCGTGCTTGGCAAGCCGGCGGCGGCCGGGGTGGCGGGCAATGACGGCGCTTCGGGTTCGGGCGCGGCGGCCGCAACCGGCACGCCGCCACCATGGTAGGTCGCCGCCTCGGCCGACGACGGCCCCGGCGCGTCGAGCACGGCGCGGCATTCGCTCGGCAGGTTCGCCATCGTCATCAGGTCGCGGGCCTTGGGCGCATCGGGGTTCTTGTTGGGGCGCCAGGGCTCCTGCGTGAACCACCAGGCCAGCGGCTTGCCGCAACCGTCATCGTCCGGCGTCGCTTCCTGCGCCTTGCAGCCGGGCGATCCGGGCTGACAGCCGATGCGCATGTGGAAATGATAGTCGTGGCCCCAGAACGGCCTGACCTTGCGCAGCCAGAAGCGGTCGCCCTTGACGGTGTCGCAGAGCTTTTTCTTGATGCCCGGATTGACCAGGATGCGCTCGACCTGGCTGTAGCTCGCCGCCCGCTTCAAAAGCCTTGTGTGCGCTGGCGTCCACAGCGCGTCCTTCACCAGATGGGTCTTCTCATCGACCATCAAGGTGGCGCTCATCGATTCGCGCTGCGCCATCGACAGCGGGCGGCTGGGCATCGGCGTCAGCCAGATGTCGGCGTCGAGCCCGATCTGGTGCGAGGCATGTCCTGTCAGCATCGGGCCGCCGCGCGGCTGCGAAATGTCGCCGATCAGCAGGCCTGGCCAACCATCGGCCGCTGCGTCGCGCGACAATTTCTCGACTACCGCGATCATCGCCGGATGGCCCCAGCGGCGGTTGCGCGACGGCCGCATCACCTGCCAGGTCGGACCGTCCAAGGGAATGGCGACGCCGCCGGCAAAACAGCCCTTGGAATAGAATCCGATCGACTGCACCGCGGTCGCGGCCGGCAGTTTCTTGGCGCCGAACAGGTCTTTTGCCCGCTCCTCGGCGCTCGCCGGCTGAACGGCTAACCCAAGCACGGCAAGCAGGCCGAGCGCAGCGGCCAACAGGGGCGTTTTGCCGAAAGGTGGCCTCATCGCTGTCTTCATGAACCCGGTTCTCCACCGCAATCCCAAGCCCGAATCATAGCACGCCGCGCCCGCGGCTTCGATCGTCAGCGCTTCATCGGGCTGCGCGCTTCGCCGTCACGCCAATCGCCGCTTGCCCACATATGATCGAAGGCGGCGCGGTAGTCTGGAAAGCGCATGGAATAGCCCGCCGCCTTGATCGCCGCGTTGGCGACACGCTTGTTCTCGCCATAGAAGGACCGCGCCATGGGCGAAAGTTGGGCGGCGTCGAAGGGAATCTCGGGCGGCGGCTCTATGCCCATCAGCGAAGCGGCATAGGCGACGACATCCTGTGGCGGCGCCGGCAGATCGTCGGTGACGTTGAAGATGCCGCCTGTGTTTCCTTCGATGAGCTGCCACAGGGAGCCTGCAATGTCCTCGCAATGGATGCGGTTGAACACCTGGTCTGGCTTGACCAGCCGCCTTGCGGTGCCGTTTTCCAGATTGACCAGCGCGTTGCGGCCGGGGCCGTAGATGCCGGACAGGCGCAGGATCGCCCCCGGTCGGCTGATCTCGCGGCCCAGCTCCAGCCAGTCCTGTTCGGCGGCAACTCGCATCACCGAGCGCTTCGACACCGGCCGGCATTCAGCCGTTTCATCAACCCAGGCGCCGTCATAATTGCCATAAACCCCGACCGTAGAGAGATAGCCGATCCATTCCAGCAAAGGCATTTGAGCGATTGCCGCGCGCGCGGCACTCAAAACGGGATCGCCGGCCTCTTCCGGGGCAATCGAAATCAGCAGATGCGTTGTTTTTCCCAATGCATCACCGATTTCGCCGGTCATCGCGCCGTCGAACAGGAACGGCGCGATACCGGCTTGCCGCAGCGTCTCGAATTTTTCCGGCGAGCGTGTCGTGCCGAAGATCGTCGCGGCGCCTTTGTTGGCCCGAGCAAAAGCCCTGCCGGAATAGCCGGCGCCGAAGATGAATATGTGCTTTTCACTCATGCCTTCGCCCTGGTTGGCCGCGCCAGACGCCATTCGTCGCGCACGGCTTCGTCGCTCTCGGTTTTCAGGCCGATGGCTGCCCTTTCTGAATATTCGGCATCGGGCACCAGCCGCGCCAGCGCCCATATTGCCGCGCCCCGCACCAGCGGCGAAGCATCGTCCAGCAAGATGCGCACAGTGTCGGCAAGAGAGGCATCGCCGGAATTGCCGGCGGCGATCAGCACGTTGCGGATGAACCGGTCGCGGCCGATGCGTTTTATCGGCGAACCGGAGAAGAAAGCGCGGAAGGCCGCGTCATCGAGACCCAAAAGGTCGGCGAGCGGCGGCTCGCGCAAATCATCGCGCGCGACGAGTTTTGCTTCGGAAGCCGCCCTGGCGAATTTGTTCCACGGGCAGGCGGCAAGACAATCGTCGCAGCCATAGATGCGGTTGCCGATCTTTTCACGGAACTCATGCGGGATCGGCCCCTTGTTCTCGATGGTGAGATAGGAAATGCAGCGCCGCGCATCGAGCCGGTAGGGCGCCGGAAAAGCATCGGTCGGGCACGCGTCGAGGCAGGCGCGGCAGGAGCCGCAATGATCGTTCTCGGCGCGGTCGGGCACGAGTTCGGCGGTGGTGAAGATGGTGCCGAGGAACAGCCAGGAGCCGTGCTCGCGGCTGACCAGATTGGTGTGCTTGCCTTGCCAGCCGAGCCCGGCGGCCTCGGCCAGCGGCTTTTCCATCACCGGCGCAGTGTCGACGAACACCTTCACATCACCGCCGGCGCGCGCCACGAGCTTGCCGGCGATCTCCTTCAGCCGCCCCTTCATGACATCGTGATAGTCGCGGTTTTGCGCATAGACCGAGATGGCGCCACGGTCACGCTTGGCCAGCACGCCGCGCGGATCATGGTCGGGGCCGTAGTTCATCGCCAGCACGACGATCGACCGCACCTGCGGCCACAGTGCCGCCGGTTCGGCCCGGCGTTGCAGCGTCTCGGCGATCCAGTCCATCGAGCCGTGAAAGCCATCGGCGACGAATTCGGCCAGGCGCGCCGGCGCCAGCGGGATCGCATCGGGGGAGGTGACGGCGACGGCATCGAAGCCGGCGCGCTGCGCCTCCGCGTCGATCAGCGCGCGCAGTTTTGCGGCGTCAGAAGTCGAGGTCCGCATAGTGCGACACCGGTGACAGGCCACGCACCCGGTCGGTCAAAAGCGGCCGAAAGGATGGCCGCGATTTGACCCGCGTGTACCACTCGCGTGCAGCGCTGTGCTCGCGCCAGTCGATCTCGCCGAGATAATCGAGCACCGACAGCGTCGCCGCGGCCGCGAGATCGGCATAGGTGACCCTCGAACCGGCCAGCCAATGGCGGGTGCCGGCCAGCCAGTTGGTGTATTTCATGTGCTGGCGGATGTTGGCGCGCGCGGCACGGATCGCGCCCGAATCGGGCGAGCCGCCGCCCGCCGTTTCCGGCATGACCGGCTTCAGCACGCGCTCGCGCACCAGATGGCGGGTAACTTCGCTTTCAGCCTTGTTGAGATACCAGTCGATGAGCCGGCGGATTTCGGCGCGCTGCATCGGGTCCTCGGCGAACAGCCGCTTGTCGCGCTTCAGCACACCGCGCGTTTCATCGAGATATTCCGATATGACCGTCGCGCCGACGATCGGCACGTCGCCTTCGGCCAGCAGGATCGGCAGCGTGCCGGCCGGGTTCAGCGCCAGGAACTCCTTGCGCCGGGTCCACGGCTTTTCCTCGATCAAAGCCAGCTCCTCGCCATACTCGCCGAATGCGAGGCGGACGAAGCGACAGGTGGCGAACATGGGATGGTGGAAAAGCGTCAGCATGGTTCCGCGATGATAAAGCGCACTGGCGAATCGCAGGGCGCACCGGTAAGTCTTGGCCGCCCGGTTAGCGGGCCGTCAGGGTGTTGCGACCTATAGGGGGACTTCAACGCCATGACAAGCAAGCCCTTCTGTCAGCCGTCACGCCAATGCCGAGGTAGCCATGGAAAGCCAGACCATCGTCGAAGCCCTGCTGCTCGGCCTGCTGGAGGGGCTGACCGAGTTCATCCCGGTGTCGTCGACCGGCCATATTCTGCTTGCCGGTCATTTCCTCGGCTTCCATTCGACCGGCAAGGCCTTCGAGATCCTGATCCAGCTCGGCGCCATCCTGGCGATCCTCAGCGTCTATTTCCGCCGGCTGTGGAAGATGCTGCTCGACCTGTCGCATGACCGGCTGACGCGGCATTTCGCCATCGGCATCCTGATCGCCTTCCTGCCGGCGGCGATCATCGGCGCGCTGGCGCATGATTTCATCAAGACGGTGCTGTTCGAATCGCCAAGGCTGATCTGCATCATGCTGATCATCGGCGGCGTCGTGCTGCTGGCTGTCGATCGGATGAATCTCAAGCCGGTCTACCGCGATGTCGAGCGCTTCCCTACCCGGCTTTACCTGCAGATCGGGCTTTTCCAGTGCCTGTCGCTCATTCCCGGCACATCGCGTTCGGGCTCGACCATCGTCGGCGCCCTGCTTTTGGGCGTCGACAAGCGGGCGGCGGCGGAATTTTCGTTCTTCCTCGCGATCCCGACCATGGTCGGCGCCTTCGCCTTCGACCTGTTCAAGAACCGCAACGTGCTGAGCAGTGCCGACCTGCCGATCATCGCCGTCGGCTTCGTCGCCGCCTTCGTCACGGCGCTGATCGTCGTGCGCTTCCTGCTCGACTACGTCTCGCGCAAAGGCTACGCGCTGTTCGGCTGGTGGCGGCTGGTGGTGGGCGGTGTCGGACTGGTGGCACTGATGATCTGGGGATGAGGAGTGATCCGCGAAGCGGACCCTACGCTTCGTCATCCACGGGCGGAGCAAGGAGCGTAGCGACGCGGCGCAGACCCGAGGATCCATGCCGCGACGTGGATCGGAGGGTTCGGCGATCGAGAATAGCCATCGCCAAGCTCGCCAAATCCGGCGAAAAGTCTCCCAATTCCTGCATCGTAGAAGCGCTCAGAGGTCGCGGCACGGATCCTCGGGTCTCCGCGACGGAGCTTCGCTCCTGCTCCGCCCGTGGATGACGAAACATATGATTCGTCCCTCAATTCCTTCCGTAAAACGCGTTCTCGACATGCACCGGCCAGCGCCAGGGCAGCACCGCGACCATGTCGAAGCGCATCGACAATCTGCCGTAGTCCGCTTGGCGTGACAGCCAGATGTCGGCCGCGCCTTCTATGCGACGCTCCGATTCGTGACTGATCGCCTCCATGGCTTCTATCAGCGTGCGCCGCGCCTTGACCTCGACGAACAGCACCAAATCGCCGCGCCGCGCGATCAGGTCGATCTCGCCGAAGCGTGTGCGGTGGCGGCGCGCCAGAATCCGGTAGCCCTTGACCATCAGCGCTGCAGCAGCCAGCCATTCGCCGCGATGGCCGCGCCGATAGGCTTTTTGGCGGCTGGCGCTCGGGCGTTCAGCCACGGCCCTCTCCGGAAGCATCCTTGAGCTCCAGCAATCGCCGATAGAGCGCCTGTTTCTGGCCGCCGGTCATTTTCGCGGCTTCCGCCGCCGCTTTGGAGGCCGGCATCTCGGCGGCGAGCGACAGCAGCAGCCGGTCGATGTCGGCGGGCTCGTCCGCCGTGGCCTCGGCCGGACCGACGCAGACAACGATCTCGCCCTTCGGCGTATCGGCCGCAGCATAGTGGTCGGCCAGCGCCTGCAGCGTGCCGGTGCGCATCTCCTCGAAGGTCTTGGTCAATTCACGGCCGATCGCCGCCTTTCGCTCACCGCCGAGTGCTTCGACCATGGCAGACAGGGAGTCAGCCAGCCGGCGCGGCGATTCAAAGAAAATCAATGTCGCCGGCACGGCCTTCAGTGCTTCCAGTCGTGTCAGCCGCTGCCCTGATTTGACCGGCAGGAAGCCGGCGAACAGGAAGGCATCGGAGGGCAGGCCGGATGCCGTGAGCGCCCCCCCCCGGGCGGACCGGCCGGGGGTAGGGCCCCCGCGCAATGCCGGGGGGCGCGCCCAGCCCCCCCCCCCGGTTCCCGGGGCGGGCACCCGCCGGCTGGCCGGCGAGGGG